>RDXZ01000249.1 GCA_004293265.1 Bacteroidota bacterium
AAAAATAATCCTTAAAAAAGCCCTCAAAAATGTAAAAAATATATAAAATTTTTGTAATCATTTTGCACACCATTGTATTTTTGTCCAAAGTCTAAATAAGTTCAAATCTTGTAAAAACGATACTTTGAGTTTAGAAAAAATACTCAATGAAAGTTATGATTTAAACGAAAAAACAATCAACAAATCTGAACTTACCGCCACTGATTTTTATGTAGTTGCTTATTGGCAAAAATTTTTTGGAGGTAAAAAAGGTTATCAAGAGTCTGTAGTTTGGATGGAAGAGGAAATCAAAAAAAATAATTCTCAATATACATTTACATTCATCAAAATAAATGCAGATTTACAAGAAAAATGGGGTTTGGTTGCAGGAAAAAAAGCAAAACTGAAATTGAAACAAAAAAATAATACTATAAAAATGGAAATTACAAAATTACCAATAAAGAAATAAAGTTTTTCTAATATTTGTACGGATATAAAATTTTATAAAAATAAAATCCGTTTTAGTCCGTAAAATCCGCGTTATCCGCGTGCTTTCTGTGATAAATTTCAGCATAAATGTTAGAAGAACCCCAAAAATTTTAAATTTTTGGAAAGTAAAGATAAAAAATAAAAAATAAAAAACAAATATTTCACTGGTTTTTTTAGTTAGTGCTGTTAATGTAATGCTTTGTCCTGCTGAACAAAGTGAAGCAACTCTTGTTGAATGGCGTTTTGTGAATGAAATCGTATATTTTTAGCTTCGCTCAAAAAGATAAAAACATTACATTTGTAACACTACCCAATGTTAGAAAAACCATTTTTTATAAAAAAAATAATTTCACTTCAAAAATAACATAATTTTTAAAATCAAAATAAAAAAAATAATTTTGTGAATTAAAATAAATTGTTTTATTTTTGCAAAAACATAAATTGACATCAGAAATCAAAAAAAATATTTCCTAAAAAACGTTTTTCTTGTATGTTTAGATTTTTTGTTTATAAAAATATTGTATTGAAATGAAAAAAATCCAAAAAATTTTAGTTGCCAATCGTGGAGAAATTGCTCTTCGAATTATGCGTTCAGCCAAAGAAATGGGAATCAAAACCGTTGCTGTTTTTAGTGAGGCAGATAGGCAGGCACTTCACGTGCAGTATGCAGACGAAGCAGTTTGTATTGGCTTGCCACCTTCTAATCAATCTTATCTAAAAGGTGATTTGTTGATAGAAACGGCTTTAAAACTAAATGCTGATGCCATTCACCCTGGCTATGGATTTTTATCTGAAAATGCAACATTCGCAAAAAAAGTAACAGAAGCAGGTTTGATTTTTATTGGTCCTTCACCTGAAAGCATTGTCATCATGGGCGATAAACTATCAGCCAAAGAAGCGGCACAAAAATATAACATTCCGTTGGTGCCAGGCACTCCAGGAGCAATCACAGATATTGAAGAGGCAAAACAAAAAGCAACACAAATTGGCTATCCCGTTTTGATAAAAGCAAGTGCAGGCGGCGGCGGAAAAGGTATGAGAGTCGTAGAAAATAGCGAAGAATTTGAATCACAAATGCAACGTGCTGTCAGTGAGGCACAATCTTCGTTTGGTAATGGTGCAGTATTTGTTGAAAAATACATTGGCTCACCTAAACATATTGAAATACAAGTTTTGGGAGATAAATATGGTAATATTGTTTATTTATTTGAAAGAGAATGTTCGGTGCAAAGAAGGCATCAAAAAGTAATTGAAGAAGCACCTTCTGCGGTGGTCAGTCCTCAGATGCGTAAAGCAATGGGTGAATGTGCTGTAATGGTGGCTAAATCTTGTAATTATTTTGGAGCAGGAACGGTGGAGTTTATTGTAGATGAAAAATTAGATTTTTATTTCTTAGAAATGAATACACGTTTGCAAGTTGAGCATCCTGTAACCGAACAAATCACAGGGATTGATTTGGTAAAAGAACAAATTAAAATTGCACAAGACGAAGCCTTATCTTTTGTGCAAGAAGACCTCAAAATTCAAGGACATTCGTTGGAGATACGTGTGTATGCAGAAGACCCTAAAAATAATTTTTTACCTGATATTGGTACTCTTGAAACCTACCAAAGACCGCAAGGCGTTGGCGTAAGAGTTGATGATGGCTTTTCAGAAGGTATGACCATTCCTATTTATTATGACCCAATGATTGCAAAACTGATTACTTTTGGAAAAGATAGACAGGAAGCTATTGAGCGTATGCGTAGAGCGATTGCAGAATATAAAATTGTGGGTGTCGAAACTACTTTGTCTTTTTGTGATTTTGTTTTACAACACGAGGCTTTTTTATCGGGGAATTTTGATACAAAATTTGTCGAAAAATATTTTTCTGTTGATAAATTAAATGCCAAAAATAATGAAACTGAGATGAATGTGGTGGCGGCGTTGATTGGAAAATTATTGTCAGAAAAAAATAATTCATCAAATCAAAAAGAAAATAATTTACTTTCTCATAGCAATAAAAAAAGTAATTGGAAAAATAGAAATCGATAATTGAACGAGTGTAAAATTTTTGTATATTAATTAAAATGGTGCAAGATTTGATTTGTAGGTGTAAATTGAACTAAATAAATACAAAAAATTATTAAATTTACGATGTCAAAAAAAAAACTTTTCTTTATTTTTCTTTATTTTTTTGTTTTTTGTTTTGATATATTTTCTCAAAATAATGAATTTTTAGTACAATATTTAGCAGAAATAAATCAAATACAAAGCGTTTCTATTGATAAAAATGAACATTTATTTGTGGGAGATATAGAAGGGAATTTGAAAAAATATGATAAAAATGGACAAATTTTATTAGAATATTCTCCTCAAAAAATTGCTACTATTTCTTATATAGATGCGTGGGCGAGCCTACAAATTTTGGCTTTTTATCAAGATTGGCAGGAGTTTATTCTTTTTGATAGATTTTTAAATCCAAAACAAACTGAAAAAATAAATAATGAAAAAATTGGTTTTATGAGTGCTATGTGCCTTTCTGCTGACGGAATGTTGTGGATTTTTGACCAAAACGATATGAGCCTCAAAAAATATAATCAAATTACTGAACAAATTTTGATTTATACGCCGTTAGATTTGTTGTTAGAACCCAAAGAATATGATATTAAAATTATCAAAGAATACCAAAATTTTATTTTTGTGATAGACAAAAAAAGTGGTATTTTGGTCTTTGATAATTTAGGAAATTTTAAAAGAAAAATAAATATTAGTGATTTTCAAAGCATTAGTTTTTTAGATGATTCGATTTATATTTTATCTAATAACCAAACTTTACAAATCAGTTCGTTATATAAAGATGAAAATATGAGTATCAATTTACCCAAAAACTATCATTGGAATTATATAATTCCTACAAAAAAAGGTTATTTTGGACTGACAAATCAAAAATTATATTGGATAGAACTGAATTAAAATTTTATATAAAATATATTTTCGCCCCTGCTTGTGTCCCACAAGCAGTCGTCGTTGGTGTAAGA
>RDXZ01000040.1 GCA_004293265.1 Bacteroidota bacterium
AGCAAAGCGAAAAATCTTACTTTTAAATGACTATCTGTAAACGAAAAATAAGATTCCTCCTTTCAGTCGGAATGACAAGGTTTATACCAAAACCATTTTTCGATGTATATATATATTAATGAAATACTAAGACAAAATAAAAAAAAGTTATTGTAAAATTTTTGTATATCAATCAAAATGACAAAAAATTTGATTTAAAAAGAGAAAATTATAAGATTTATAACATTTTGTATTGTATTTATTTTGAAAATTCTGAAATCCTATCAAAAAAAAATTAAAAAAAGAATTTTTAATTTTGTAGTAAATTTTTCAAAAATAGTAATTTTATGGCTTTTAAATGTATATTTTTTGTATTTTAATCTTATTTTAAAAGAATAAAAATAGGATAAAAAAATATTTTAAAAAAAAAGTGAAAAAAAATTTGTTATATAAAATATATTCTCTAACTTTGCACTCCGATTTAAAGGGTACTTAATCCCAAATCACACTACTTATTAATAGAGTAAGTAGTTTTTTATTTTAGTTTAATATTTTTAATACAAAGAAATGTCAGGTATTATTGGTAAAAAAATTGGAATGACCAACATTTTCCAAAGTGATGAAGCCTCTACTAAGCAAATTGCTTGTACGCTTTTGCAAGTTGGTCCTTGTGTAGTAACGCAAGTAAAAACCAAAGAAACTGATGGTTATGATGCTATTCAATTGGCTTACGGCGAAAAAAAGCCGAAAAACACAAGTAAGGCAATGAAAGTACATTTTGAAAAAGCAAAAACAACACCAAAATTTAAGGTGATTGAATTTAAAAGCTTTGAAAAAGGAAAATATCAGTTAGGTGATGTAGTTACAGTAAGCGACATTTTTGCTTTGCAAGATGTAGTAAATGTAGTAGGTACATCAAAAGGTAAAGGCTTTCAAGGAGTTGTAAAACGTCACGGATTTAGTGGGGTTGGAGCAACTACTCACGGTCAGCACGATAGAGCAAGACACCCAGGATCTATTGGTGCGTCTTCTTATCCATCTCGCGTATTCAAAGGCTTACGTATGGGTGGACGTACAGGTGGCGATAAAATCAAAACAAAAAATCTTAAAGTTTTACGTATTTATGCTGAAGACAATGCTATTTTAGTATCTGGCTCGGTAGCAGGCGCAAATAATTCTTATATCACAATCGAAAAATCATAATTAAGGCGATGGAAGTAGCAGTATTAAATAAACAAGGACAAGCTACAGGACGTACAGTTGTATTGCCTGCAGAAATTTTTGGTGTTGAAAGTCCAAACGACCACGCTATTTATTTAGATATAAAGCAATATTTAGCAAATCAACGTCAAGGAACGCATAAATCTAAGGAGCGTGCTGAAATAGCAGGTTCTACACGTAAAATCAAAAAACAAAAAGGTACTGGTGGTGCGCGTGCAGGTAGTATTAAATCACCTACTTTTGTAGGAGGTGGACGTATTTTTGGACCCCGCCCAAAAGATTATCGTTTTAAATTAAATAAAAAATTGAAACGTGTTGCACGTAAATCAGCTTTGACTTATAAAGCAACTACTAATAATATTATTGTAGTAGAAGATTTTACGATGGAAACGCCTCAAACTAAAGGCTACCTTGCATTTTTGAAAGGGCTTGCGGTAGAGGGAACAAAAACATTGTTAGTTACGGCTGATTTAAACAAAAATGTTTATTTGTCAGGTCGTAATTTACCAAAAACAGCCATAGTAAGTTCACAATCATTGAATACGTATGATATTTTACATACACAAAAATTGATTTTAACTGAAGGTTCTATTGCTAAAATTGAAGAAATTTTGAAATAATAAAAAGCGAAAAAGGAAAAAATGGAAGCAACACAAATTTTAAAACGCCCAAAACTCTCTGAGAAAATGGCGAATATTCCTGAAAAAAATAAAGGAAATAAAGAACGTTACTTATTTATCGTTGATATCCGCGCTAATAAAATTCAGATTGCTGATGCGGTAGCAAAAATGTACGGAGTGAAAATCGATGCAGTTAATACAATTAACTACAAAGGCAAAGCAAAATCACGCTATACAAAAGGTAAAGTAGTAGAAGGGCGTACAAAAGCATATAAAAAAGCGATTGTAACCGTAAAACAAGGGGAAATCATAGATTTTTATGCAGAACTTCCCAACTAATAAATAATTAATTGTAATTTTAGCAATGAAAACTGCAAGTGGAAAGCGTACACAAGTAAAGTTTTCGTTGCTTGTTTTTAAATAAACAAATACGCTTAAAATCATGGCTTTAAAGAAATTTAGACCTATAACACCCGGACAACGTTTTAGAATGGCACCTGCTTTTGATGAAATTACAAAAGCAACCCCTGAAAAATCGTTATTAGCACCCAACAGAAAAAGTGGGGGTAGAGATAGCTCGGGAAGACGCTCAATGCGTTATATAGGAGGCGGTCACAAGCAACATTATCGTATTATTGATTTCAAAAGAAATAAATTCAATATTCCGGGAAAAGTTGCCTCTGTAGAATATGACCCCAATCGATCTTCACGCATCGCATTAATTTTTTATGCTGATGGTGAAAAACGTTATATTTTATGCCCTAATGGACTTAAAGTAGGACAAACTATCTTAGCTGGTTCTGGCATTGCTCCCGAAGTTGGAAATTCTTTACCATTAGGTGAGATTCCGTTGGGTACAATCGTTCATAACATCGAAATTCACCCAGGAAAAGGTGGACAAATGGCAAGAAGTGCAGGAACTTATGCACAATTATTGGCAAGAGAAGGAAAATATGCTAACTTAAAAATGCCTTCTGGCGAATCAAGATTAGTTTTATTGACTTGTATGGCAACAGTTGGTACTGTTTCAAACCCTGATCACATGAAAGTAAGATTAGGAAAAGCAGGTCGTAAACGTTGGTTAGGTAGAAGACCACGCACAAGAGCAGTAGTAATGAACCCTGTAGATCACCCAATGGGTGGTGGTGAAGGACGTGCATCAGGTGGACACCCGCGTTCTCGTAAAGGTCTTTATACAAAAGGTAAAAAGACTCGTAGTCCTAAAAAGTATTCTAATCGTTTAATAAAAGCCAAAAAAGCTAAAAAATAATTTATGGCACGTTCATTAAAAAAAGGTCCTTATATCGAACATCACCTTCAAAAGAAAGTAGATGTGATGAATGATTCGAACAAAAAAACGGTTATTAAAACTTGGTCAAGACGTTCGATGATTTCACCTGATTTTGTAAATCATACATTTGCCGTTCATAACGGTAACAAATTTATACCTGTTTATGTAACAGAAAATATGGTTGGTCACCGTTTAGGTGAATTTGCACCAACTCGTAATTTCCGTGGACATATCGCTAAAAAAGATAAAAAGAAAAAATAAGACTAATGGAAAAGCAAAAAGTGAAAAAATCAGTCTTAATCCGTGAGAAAAAAGCAGCTATGCGTGAGTTCCGTGAGGAAAATGCAGGCAACTTGGGACAAGTACAAGCTCATTACAGAGATATTCCTACTTCACCTCGTAAAATGCGTCTTATTGCTGATATGATTCGTGGAAAAAGTGCAAATATCGCCTTAGGTGCGTTAAAATTTGAAGCTAAAATTGGTGCTACTTACCTAACTTCTTTGTTGAAAAGTGCTATTGCTAATTGGCAAATAGCTAATTCAAAAGTTGATGTGGACTCAGTAGATTTATACGTAAAAGATATTTTTGTAGATGGAGGTCGTATGCTCAAAAGATTACGTCCTGCTCCACAAGGTAGAGGTTATCGTGTTCGTAAACGTTCTAATCATGTTACGATTGTCTTAGACACTCGTGATGCTCAATAAACCACATTAAACACTCGAAAAGAAACTAAAATGGGACAAAAAATTAATCCAATCAGTTTACGATTAGGTATTATTCGTGGCTGGGACTCTAATTGGTTTGGAGGAAAAGATTTTTCTGAAAAATTAGTAGAAGATGATTTTATTCGTAAATACATCAACAAACGTATTTCTAAGGGTGCTATCGCAAGAGTTGTGATAGAACGTACTTTGAAACGTGTAACCCTTACTATTCACACTGCAAAACCGGGCGTTGTTATCGGCAAAGGCGGGGCAGAAGTGGATAAAATTAAGGAGGAATTGAAAAAATTGACTAAAAAAGATGTGCAAATCAATATCTATGAAATTAAGCGTCCCGAAGCAGATGCCAAATTAGTAGGTGAAACAATTGCACAACAATTAGAAGCTCGTTTTTCTTATCGTCGTGCAATGAAACAAGCGATTCAAAACTCAATGCGTTCTGTAAGTGGAATTAAAATTAAACTTTCTGGTCGTTTGGCAGGTGCAGAGATGGCACGTACCGAACAATACAAAGAAGGTCGTGTTCCTTTGCATACTTTGCGTGCTGATATTGATTATGCTGTAAGCGAAGCACATACAATTTATGGAAAAATAGGTATCAAAGTTTGGATATTCAGAAAAGAAATCTACGGAAAACCTGACCTTTCTCCTAACACTGGCGTAAACTCATCTGAAAAAGGAAACTTCCAAGGTGGAAACTATAGTGATAGTGGAAACAATCGTGGTGGAAATAATCGTGGAGGTGGAGGTACTAATGACCGCAATAATAATAACCGCAATCGTAATGCAAATAACAAAGGCGGGAATAACAAAGGTGGTGGTGATAATAAAGGCGGAAATAACAATAACCGCAATAATAATAACAACCGTAATAATAACAATAGCGGGGGTAATAATAAAAAACGTTAATTTTGAATTAGGTTGTGTGATGTTTAAATCATTGCACAACTTTTCACATAAAAAATTTTTTTAGGACAAATGTTACAGCCTAAACGTACCTTATATAGAAAGCAACAAAAAGGAAGAATTAGAGGACTTGCACAACGTGGCACAAACCTTGATTTTGGTTCTTTTGGCTTAAAAACCTTAGAAATAGGTCGTATCACAGCGCGTCAAATTGAAGCCTGTCGTGTTACGATTTCACGTACAATGAAACGTGAGGGTAAAATTTGGATTCGTATTTTCCCTGATAAACCTATCACCAAAAAACCTGCAGAGGTTCGTATGGGAAAAGGTAAAGGGTCGCCTGAGTATTGGGTAGCACCAGTAAGACCAGGACGTATTATGTTTGAATTAGATGGTGTGCCAAAAGCAGTTGCTGAACACGCTCTTTATTTAGCAGCACAAAAATTACCTGTTAAAACAGTATTTGTAGTACGTAAAGATTACGCAGAATAAAATGAAAAATGCAGAATTGAATGGTCTTTCAATAGAAGACCTTACCTCTAAAATAAAAGAGGAAAAAGAGTTGTTACAAAAATTAAAATTTGCTCACGCACTTTCACCTATAGAAAATCCTATGCGTATTCGTGCTGCCCGTAAAGTGATTGCACAACTCTCAACAGCGCTAGTCGCACGTCGTTCACAATCAAAATAAACCAATTTTGAAAAAAATGGAAGCAGTTGTAAGAAACAAACGCAAAGAAAAAGTAGGGAAAGTTGTTAGTGATAAAATGAATAAAAGTATCACTGTATTAGTAGAAACGAAATACAAACACCCTTTATATGGTAAATTCCTTTCAAAGTCCATCAAATTTATGGCACACGATGAAAGTGAAGATGCTAAAGTAGGAGATTTAGTCCGTATTATGGAATGTCGTCCTTTGAGCAAAAACAAACGTTGGCGCTTAGTATCAGTAGTAGAGCGTGCTAAATAATACGCTTAAACGAAATTTTTTTTAATTTTTTAACTTTTTTAAAGTATGATTCAGCAAGAAAGTCGTTTAAATGTAGCGGATAATAGTGGGGCAAAAGAAGTCCTTTGTATTCGCGTATTAGGAGGAACACGCAAACATTATGCAAGCGTAGGCGACAAAATTGTGGTAACTGTAAAGGCTGCCCTTTCCTCAAGTAGTATAAAAAAAGGTACTGTATCAAAAGCGGTTGTAGTTCGTACACGCAAAGCGATACGCCGTACTGACGGTTCTTATATCCGTTTTGAAGATAATGCAGCGGTATTGCTCAATCCAAATGACGAGCCAAAAGGCACACGTATCTTCGGACCTGTTGCAAGAGAATTGCGTGAAAAACAATTTATGAAAATTATTTCATTAGCCCCTGAAGTATTGTAATTAATAAAACATGGAACGTAAATTTAATAAACAACCTAAATTGCATCTAAAAGTTGGTGATAATGTTCGCATTATTTCGGGCAAAGGCAAAGGCAAAGAAGGAAAAGTATTGAGCATAGATAAAGATAAATTAAGGGCGATTGTTGAAGATGGTAAGTTTGTTACAAAACACATCAAACGCTCTCAAGAAACTAAAACTGGCTCTATTGTAGAAAAATTAGCATCTATTCACATCAGTAATTTGATGGTATTGAATGAAGCAGGTGAAGCACGCCGTACAGGTCGTCGTTTGAATGCACAAGGAAAATTGGAACGCTATTTCAAAGAACACACTTCTTTACAAAAATAAGAAGTAAAATTTCAAAAAATGAAAGCGAAATTAAGAGAAAAATATACAAATGAAATTGTAGCAGTTTTGAAAGAAAAATTCAAATTCAAATCTGTGATGCAAGTACCTAAATTGACCAAAATTGTGGTCAATAAAGGAATGGGTGCTGCCACTTCTGATAAAAAAATCGTTGATATAGGGGTTGAAGAACTTACTACTATCACAGGTCAGAAAGCAGTCGTAACAAAATCACGTAAAGATATTTCTAACTTTAAATTACGTGCAAATATGCCAATCGGTGCAAAAGTTACTTTGAGAGGCGATATTATGTATGAATTTTTGGATAGATTGATTGCTATCGCTTTGCCGCGTGTGCGTG
The DNA here is from genome assembly GCA_004293265.1 of Bacteroidota bacterium. GTDB lineage: Bacteria > Bacteroidota > Bacteroidia > Cytophagales > Microscillaceae > RDXZ01. The sequence continues at coordinate 6,835 of RDXZ01000040.1, forward strand.
ATTTCAAAGGTATCAGTGATAAAGGCTTTGACGGACGTGGTAATTATACTATGGGCGTAAAAGAACAAATTATATTCCCTGAAATTAGCATCGAAAAAGTAGCACGTATTTCGGGTATGGATATTACGTTTGTAACTACTGCTACGAATGACGAACAAGCGTTAGAATTGTTAAAATCATTAGGAATGCCTTTTGTAAATCCTAAATAAATAAACTTTTTTAAGACCAATATAAAAATATGGCTAAAAAATCAGTAATTGCACGTGGTTTGAAACGCGAAAGAGCAGTCGCTCGATATGCAGAAAAACGTGCCGCCTTAAAAGCTGCTGGCGACTACGAAGCTTTGGATAAACTCCCCAAAAATGCTTCTCCAGTACGTTTGCACAATCGTTGCAAAATCACAGGTCGCCCTCGCGGTTATATGAGAAAATTCGGAATTTGCAGAAATGTATTCAGAGAAATGGCTTCTGATGGAAAAATTCCAGGAATTACAAAATCAAGTTGGTAAAATATTTTTTTTTATCAAAAATAAGTTTTAACTTTGCACCTCAATTATAAGAGTGCTTTAAAATACTGTTTTTATATATGATGACCGACCCAATTGCGGATTACTTGACACGCCTGCGTAATGCAATAAGTGCAAGACACCGCATTGTAGAAATTCCCGCTTCTAATTTGAAAAAGGAAATTACTCGTGTGCTACACGAAAAAGGATATATTCAAAATTTTAAATTTGAAGATACCCAAAATAAACAAGGCTTAATTAAAGTCGCCTTGAAATATAGTCCAGATACAAAAGAATCTGCTATATTAAGTCTCGAACGCATCAGCCGTCCAGGTTTGCGTAAATATGTTAATAAAGATGAATTACCCCGCGTAATCAATGGTTTAGGTGTGGCAGTCCTTTCTACTTCAAAAGGAGTAATGACTGACAAAGAAGCACGCCAAATGAATATCGGTGGTGAGGTTTTGTGTTACGTTTATTAATTGATTTGTATGTCACGTATCGGAAAAAAACCAGTTACATTACCCAATGGCGTTAGTATCACTTTTGATGAAAAATCAAATGTTGTTACTGTAAAAGGTGCAAAAGGCACTTTAACGCAGTATGTTCACCCTGATATTAAATTAGAACAACAAGATGGTGAACTTGTCTTCACTCGTCCTTCTGACGAAAGACAACACCGTTCTATGCACGGCTTATACCGCGCATTAGTCAATAATATGGTACAAGGAGTAAGTCAAGGATATAAAATTGACTTAGAAATTGTAGGGGTAGGTTATAAAGCCACAGTAGCGGCTAATAACGTATTAGAAATGGCTTTAGGATTCTCTCATGGTATTTTATTTGCAGTTCCACAGGAAATAAAAGTAAGTGCTATTACTGAAAAAGGTAAAAATCCTATCGTTACTTTAGAGGGAATCGATAAACAGTTGATTGGACAAGTCGCTGCAAAAATTCGTTCTCTTAGAAAAGTTGAGCCTTATAAAGGCAAAGGTATCCGTGAAGTAGGCGAAGTGATTCGTCGTAAAGCAGGTAAAACAGCATCTAAAAAATAAGCAATAAAATGAGTAGAATATTAAGCAGAAGGGAAAGAATCAAAAAAGGAATCCGCAAAAGAGTTGCTGGTTCTGAAGCACGCCCTCGTTTGTCAGTATTTCGTTCTAATACGGCAATTTATGCACAATTGATTGATGATGTGAAACAAATTACTTTAGTAAGTGCTTCTTCAAAAGAAATCAATAAAGATGCAAAATCAATCAATATCAATGCAGCTACTGAGGTAGGAAAGCTAATTGCTAAAAAAGCAAAAGATAAAGGTTTTGATAAAGCAGTTTTTGACCGTAACGGGTATTTATATCATGGTAGAATAAAAGCCTTAGCCGAAGGAGCGCGTGAAGGCGGTTTACAATTTTAATTTTTTGCATAAATAATAATGAACGCAAATATAAAATCAAGAATTGTTCGCATTGGCGAAACAAAGATAGATTTAAAGCCTGAATACGAAAAAGTAGTAGCTATTCATCGCGTTGCAAAAGTTGTAAAAGGTGGACGTAGGTTCAGCTTTTCAGCAATTGTAGTGGTTGGAAATGGCGATGGTATCGTTGGATATGGTTTAGGAAAAGCAAATGAAGTTACAGATGCGATTGCTAAAGGGGTAGAAGAAGCAAAGAAAAATTTGATTCGTGTACCTATTATGAAAAACACTATTCCACACGAAATTCTTGGTAAATTTGGTGGAGGTCTTGTTTTATTAAAACCTGCAGCAGCAGGTACAGGAGTGATTGCGGGTGGTGCAATGCGTGCCGTATTAGAAGCGGCTGGCATCAAAGATGTATTAGCAAAATCTAAGGCATCTTCTAATGCACACAATGTTGTGAAAGCAACTTTTGATGCGTTGTTGAGAGTTAAAGCCCCTCACATGGTCGCTATGCAACGTCAAATTTCTATGAATAAAGTTTTTAACGGTTAAGAAAATGGCGAAGGTAAGAATTACACAAATAAGAAGCGTAATTGATAGACCAGAACGTCAAAAACGCACAATCATTGCGTTAGGCTTGGGTAAAATCAATCGTAGTGTGGAAGTAGAAAATACACCACAAATTGCAGGAATGGCAAAAGCTGTTCATCACTTGGTAAAAGTGGAAAACATCTAAATATTAGGTTATTCATTTTTTAAAGAATAAAAAAGTCTATGAACTTACATAGTTTAAAGCCTGCAAAAGGCTCAGTAAAAACAAATCAAAGACGCGGACGCGGACAAGGTTCAGGAATGGGTGGTACTGCCACACGTGGACATAAAGGAGCGCAGTCTCGTTCTGGATATAGTGTTAAAGTTGGTTTTGAAGGCGGTCAAATGCCTTTACAACGTCGCTTGCCCAAATTTGGTTTCAATAATATCAATCGTAAAGAATACAAAGCGGTTAATTTAGTAGATTTACAAAAAATTGCTGACGACACAAAAGCGTCTATCATTGATTTGGAGTTATTACAAAAAAACGGTCTTGTATCTAAAAAAGATTTAGTAAAAGTGTTAGGAAACGGTGAATTGAAAGCTTCTATAGAAGTAAAAGCAAACGCCTTTTCAGCCTCAGCTAAAGAAGCCATCGAAAAAGTAGGTGGGAAAGCAGTTATCATTTAATTTAGTTTTTCTTTTTCTATTTGTATGAACAAGTTTATTGCTACAATAAAAAATATATTTGCGATAAAAGAATTACGCGAAAAAATCATTTATACACTTATTTTGTTAGTGGTTTTTCGCTTAGGTTCTTTTATAGTGTTGCCGGGTATCAATCCAGCCGCACTTACTAAGTCGCAAGGTGGAGTTTTAGGAATATTGGATATATTTTTGGGCGGTGCGTTTAGCAAAGGTGCAATCTTTGCTTTGGGTATTATGCCTTATATATCTGCGTCTATTGTGGTACAATTACTACAAGTAGCGTTACCTTATTTCCAAAAAATTCAAAAAGAAGGTGAATCTGGACGTAAAAAATTGAATCAAATCACTCGATTTTTGACTATTGCTATTACATTGGCACAATCTTTCGGGTATTTGACAACAACTATTCCAAGAGAAGCTATTTTAGTAGATTATTCTTTGTTCTTGTTTTCATCAATGGTGATTATTACTACAGGAACAATGTTTGCTATGTGGATTGGAGAACGTATCACTGAAAAAGGTATTGGAAATGGTATTTCTATGCTTATTATGATTGGTATTGTTTCAAGATTTCCAATAGCAATCATTCAAGAAAGTAGTTCAAGGTTTTCAGCAGGTGGAGGTGAACTAATATTATTTATTTTAGAGTTTGTAGCTTTATTTTTTGTAGTATTAGGAGTAGTAGCTGTAACACAAGCCACACGTAAAATTCCTGTGCAATATGCAAAGCAGGTAGTTGGTAATAAGGTTTATGGTGGACAACGCCAATTTATTCCTCTAAAACTAATTTCTGCGGGGGTTATGCCGATTATTTTCGCACAATCTTTGATGTTTTTGCCAGGATTAGTTCCTTCTATGTTTCCTAATAATGATAGTGCTATTTGGTTTGCAAGTAATTTTGGAGATTATACTGCTATTGGTTATAATATTTTGTTTGCCTTTTTGATTATTGTATTTACTTATTTTTATACAGCCATTCAAGTTGAGCCGAATAAAATTGCAGATGACATCAAACGTAATAATGGTTTTATTCCAGGAGTACAACCTGGACCCGAAACATCAGATTATATTGATGAAATTTTATCAAAAATTACTTTACCTGGTGCTTTATTTTTAGCATTGGTAGCAATTTTGCCTGCATTTGCAGCGAGATTATTAGGGATAACAGCCGAATTTTCTCAATTTTATGGAGGAACATCTTTGTTGATTATGGTCGGAGTAATTTTAGATACTTTACAACAAATCAATATGTATTTGTTACAAGGTAAGTATGACGGCTTAATGGAATCTGGAAAGATAAAAGGTCAGTCTGTTCAAGGTGAAGAAATGGTTAATGTCTAATTATTATTATGGACAGGAAAGAAAGTGTAATTTTTTATAAAACAAAGGAAGAAATTGAATTGATAAGGCAAAGTGGTGTGGTGCTTGGAAAAGCACACGCCGAAGTTGCCAAATTAATTCAACCGGGCGTGAAAACGATAGACTTAGATAAAAGAGCAGAAGAATTTATCAGAGATAATGGTGGAATTCCTTCGTTTAAAAATTATGGAGAGAAAAATAAAAAATTTCCATTCACGCTCTGCGTTTCTGTCAATGATATTGTTGTGCATGGTTTCCCAAGTGAGTATCAGCTAAAAGATGGCGATATTGTTTCAGTAGATTGTGGAGTAAAATTAAATGGATTTCATAGTGATAGTGCTTATACTTATCCAGTTGGAGAAGTAGCACAAGACACTAAACAACTATTGGATATTACTAAAAAATCTTTGTATAAGGCAATAGAGGAAGTGAGAATCGGAAAAACTATACAAGATGTTAGTTATATCATTCAAACTTTTGTAGAAAAAAATAACTTTTCTGTCGTTAGAGAATTGGTTGGACACGGTATAGGAAAAGATTTACACGAAGCACCTGAAGTACCTAATTTTGGAAAGAAAGGAAAAGGTGCAAGGATTAAAGAAGGTTTAGTAATTGCTATTGAACCTATGATAAATTTGGGTAAGAAAGAAATTATAGAAGATGTAGATGGTTGGACTATCCGAACAAAAGACGGAAAACCTTCTGCACATTTTGAACACACAGTGGCTATCTTAAATGGTCAAGTTGAAGTTCTTACTACTTTTGAACACATTGAAGCAGTTTTAAAAAACTAGTATATGGCAAAGCAAGCATCGTTAGAACTAGACGGTACAATTTTAGAAGCCCTCTCTAATGCAATGTTTAGGGCTGAATTAGAAAATGGACATCAAGTCATCGCACATATTTCGGGAAAGATGCGTATGAATTATATAAAAATTTTGCCCGGTGATAAGGTAAGGCTTGAAATGTCCCCTTATGATTTGACTAAGGCAAGAATCGTTTATCGTTATAAATAAACTTTTGGTTATTATGAAAGTAAAAACATCAATAAAAAAACGCAGTGTCGATTGCAAGATAATCAAACGCAAAGGCAAACTGTATGTGATTAACAAAAAAAATCCAAGGTATAAACAAAGACAAGGTTAATAACTATGGCTCGTATCGCAGGGGTTGATATCCCAGACAAAAAAAGAGGTCTAATCAGCCTCACCTATATTTTTGGTATAGGAAGAAGTGCCGCTCAAACTATCTTAAAAAAAGCAGGAATTTCTGTGGATAAGAAAGTAAGTGAATGGACTGATAGCGAAATTAGTGCTGTCCGTAATATTATAGGAACTGACTACAAAGTAGAAGGTCAATTAAAATCGGAAGTACAATTAAGCATCAAACGCTTGATGGATATTGGTTGTTACCGTGGCGTACGCCACCGTAAAGGGTTACCAGTACGTGGTCAGAGGACTAAAAACAACACTCGTACCCGTAAAGGAAAACGCAAAACAGTTCCTAACAAGAAAAAAGCAACGAAATAATCTCCTATTGAGGTTATTTAACATTTTGTTCAAATTTATTTGTAGTCATGGCTCAAAAAAGAAAAGACAAAGCAAAAAAACGTGTAGTAGTAGTAGAAGCCGTAGGTCAAGCACATATCAAAGCTTCTTTCAACAACATTATTATCTCTCTTACTAATCTCAATGGTCAAGTGATTTCTTGGGCATCTGCGGGTAAAATGGGCTTCAAAGGCTCTAAAAAAAATACCCCTTATGCTGCCCAAGTTGCCGCTAAAAATTGTGCAGAAGTTGCACACGAATTGGGACTAAGAAAAGTAGAAGTGTTTGTGAAAGGACCTGGTGCAGGACGCGAGTCTGCTATCCGTACATTACAAACTTGCAACATTGAAGTTACGACAATCCGTGATGTAACGCCGTTACCTCATAATGGATGTCGCCCTCCCAAACGTCGCCGCGTATAGAGCATAGTTTGGGCTGAAAATTTATTTCACCTTTAAAAAAAATTCTTGTAGAAAAAAATGGCAAGATACACAGGACCAAGAGCAAAAATCTCTCGTCGTTTCGGTGAACCCATCTTAGGTTATCAAGAGGCAGTAAAACGTAAGAATTACGCCCCAGGACAACACGGAAAAGGTAAACGCCGTAAATTATCGGAGTATGCAGTCCAATTGGCAGAAAAACAAAAAGCCAAATACACTTATGGCGTGTTAGAGCGTCAATTCTCTAACTTGTTTCGCAAAGCTGCTTCGAAAGAAGGAGTTACTGGCGACAACTTGTTGAAATTTTTGGAAGCCCGTTTAGATAATACGGTATATAGAATGGGCATCGCTCCTACAAGACGTGGAGCACGCCAATTAGTATTACATAAACATATTTTGGTAAACGGAAACGTAGTAAACATCTCATCTTATGCTATGAAGCCTGGTGATGTAGTTTCTGTGCGTGAAAAATCAAAATCATTAGAAATTATTACCAAAAGTCTTACTAATTCAAATGTACGCAAGTTCAATTGGTTGGAGTGGGACGGAGCGCAAATGGCTGGTAAATTTATAATGTTCCCTGACCGCGACCAAATCCCTGAAAATATTAACGTGCAACGAATAGTTGAGTTGTACTCTAAATAATAGTGAATGGAAAAATGACTTTTATGAAATAAAATGTTTCATAAAAGTTATTTCTATTACTTTTTACGTAATTATACACCCGATAAATAATTTTTAACTCGAAAAAATATGTCGTTATTATCATTTCAAATGCCTGACAAAGTGTTGATGGAGAAATCAACTGACTTTCATGGCACTTTTGAGTTCAAACCTTTAGAAAAAGGATTTGGTGTTACAGTTGGTAATGCTATCCGTAGAGTTTTATTATCTTCTTTAGAAGGTTATGCGATTACTGCGGTTAGGATACCGGGCGTATTGCACGAATTTTCATCTATCAAAGGTGTTGTGCAAGATGTATCCGATATTATTCTAAACCTAAAACAAGTTCGCTTTAAAAAGGTTTCTGAAAATGAAGAGGACAGAATCGTGGTGAGAATACAAAACCAAGATGTTTTTACAGCAGGAGATATTGCTCAATTTAGTGAATCTTTTGAAATCTTAAATCCTGATTTAGTGATTTGTGATTTAGAAGAAACTGTTGAAATGGAAGTTGAAATTTGCATCGGAAAGGGCAGAGGTTATGTTCCGTCTGAGGAAAATAACAAAGAAGATAAAGCTATGGGATACATCGCTATTGATTCTATTCATACGCCCATCAAAAATGTAAAATACAGCATCGAAAATACTCGTGTAGAACAACGTACTGACTATGAAAAATTGATTTTAGACATCGAAACCGATGGCTGTATTCACCCTGAAGATGCCTTGAAAGGTGCCGCTAAAATCTTGATTCAGCATTTCTTATTGTTCTCTGACCAGAACATTATGATTGAAACCACTAAACGTGAAGAAGTTGAAGAAGTTGATGAACATTATTTACACATGCGTAAATTACTCAAAACTACTATCACTGATTTAGATTTATCTGTACGTGCCTATAATTGTTTGAAGTCTGCGGACATCAAATGTTTGGGCGATTTGGTAAAGTTAGACATTGACGATATGATGAAATTCCGAAATTTTGGTAAAAAATCTTTGACTGAATTAGAACAATTAGTTGCAGATAAACAACTACAATTTGGAATGGATGTTTCTAAGTATAAACTTGATGAAGATTAAAAAATAGAAGTGAAATAATTTTCAACTTCTAACAAAATATTTAAAATAATGAGACACGGTAAAAGTTTTAATCATTTAGGACGCACCGCAACACACCGTAAAGCTATGCTTTCTAATATGACTTCGTCGTTGATTTTGCACAAACGCATTATCACCACAGTCGCAAAAGCAAAAGCATTACGCAAATATGCAGAGCCTCTTTTGAACAAATCAAAGGAAGATACAATGCACTCACGTCGCCTTGTGTTTTCTTATTTACAAGACAAAACGTCTGTAAAAGAACTTTTTGATAATGTAGCTGATAAAATTGCTAAAAGAAATGGCGGTTTTACACGCATAATTCGTATCGGAACCAGACAAGGTGATAATGCGGATATGTGTGTGATGGAATTAGTTGATTTTAACACTACTTATTTGGCAAACGAAGGCGAACAAAAAGCTAAAACACGTAGAAGTCGTAAAAAAACTAAATCTGACGAGGTATCTAACGCAGAAGTTGTTCCTGTTGTGAGCGAAGCAATAGAAGAAAAAGAAGCAGAAAAAGAATAATTTTTATGCTCCAAAAAAAAACAAAATCAGCTTAACAAATTACTTTTGTAAGCTGATTTTTTTTTGTTTTTAGTCGTATAATATTAGTTTTATATTTTTGTTTTATATTTTACTCTGGCTTCATTTTGTATGGCGTTAATATCATCTGAAATCAAATATTTAGCCATTTGTTTAGCAAAAAAAGGTGCTAAGGAAAATCCTTTAGTGCCTAATCCATTGAAAATAAACAAGTTTTGATGCGTAAAATGCTTTCCTAAAAAAGGCTTACGCGTATGTGTAGCAGGTCTAATCCCAACTTTTTGTTCAATAATTTGGTAGGGAACTTTTAAAAAACGCTCTAATTTTTCTACTAATTCTTCTTTCGCATTTATAGAAATATCCTCCGTTAAATTATCCCAATGATAAGTAGAACCCACTATATATTCCTGATTTTCCAAAGGTAATAAAAAACAAGATTGTATGATGATTGATTCTAATTGTGGTACATCTTTTATTTTTATTTTTAACCATTCACCTTTTACCAAAGAAAAAGGTAAGCTTTTAAAAAAATTACTTGTTGCATCTTCAAAACCTCTGCAAAAAATTACTTTTTTAGCTTTGATATGTTTATACTCTATATATTGCTGATGAAAAACTAATTTATTTTCATTAAAATTAAGGCTTTTATATTTTTGTTTTTCTATCAAATATTTTCTCCAAGCCAACAAAAAACGACTTCCATTGACTTGAAAAGAGTTTTTTGATTCCCAACCACCTAACTTACTTTCCACAAATAATTGATATTGTGTATTATCGGGGCTTGTGTTGATATAATCTTGCCATTCTGCGTTGGCAGAAAACCCCATAATTCTATTTTGTTCTTCGATATCGTTATATTTATGATAAATAGGTATTTTTCGTAAAAAATTTGTGGCTAAAATTTTCTCTAAATCTTGGTAGGTTTCTACAAGTTGTGAAAAAAAATCATCAACCATCCAAGTTTTTTTTAAATATTTTCCTACAATTGGATTGCAAATACCTGTCCCAACCATAGAAGAAGCCTTTGGATTTTCTTTGTCAATAACCAAAATATTATTGTGATTATTTTTTAATAATTCGTAACTCAATAAACTACCCGCAATTCCTTGCCCAATAATCAAATAATCTAACATTTTTTTACTTTTGGTTTTATTTTACTTGTATTATTTACGGCAACAAAAAATTTACACTTAAAATTATTATTTCGCTTTTTTGCTGATAAACGAATAACCTAATACCAAAATTCCGAATATAATTCCGGGAATGCTTAATATTTGTCCCATATTATAACTTAGTTCGTTTTCAAAAGCCACTTGGTTTTCTTTCAAAAATTCATATAAAAATCTTAAAATGAATAAAATAATCAAAAACAAACCTAACAACTGACCATTGGGCGTTTTTTCTTTTTGTAAATGATATAAAAAATACAAAAATAAAAATAACATAAACGTTGAAATCGCTTCGTATAGTTGAGCAGGATGTCTTGGTATTCCATAAATTTTTGTTTCTAAAACTTGATAAATACCTGCTTGCGAACTTTTAGGCATTTCTGCTCTAAATTGACGGAAGTGTTTAGGTAATTCTGCTGAATTGTTGATATAATGATACAATTCTCCTCCCAATAAAGACGACCTTTCTGCGTCAGGCGTGCCTTTGTAATAGACTTTTAATACCATAGGTTTGTGAATTATTTTTTTAACTATGGTGTCTTTTTTGGTTTTATCAGCCTCCAAACTAAAATGAGAAAATGAATTTTGTTTGCTATCAATGTGTTGCAAAGTACTTCGCAAACTATTTGTGAAAATAAAACTTTGAATTTCGTCAGCTGGTTTACCAATAATTTCGTGATTCATTAAATTTCCCATTCGAATCATCGCCCCACCAAACGCCACAACAATTACAATTCTATCTGTTACCCACAAAAAATTTTGACCTGCTCTTTTTCGAGAGTATAAATAAAGTCCCAATAAAATGCCTATTGTCGCACCATGACTTGCCAAACCGCCTTCCCAAACGTATAAAATTTTGATAGGATTGGCTAAATATTCCGCAGGTTCATAAAAAAAACAATGACCTAAACGCGCTCCTAACACAGTCGCACCCACCATATACATCAGTAAAGTGTCTAAATCTTTTTCTGATTTTCCTTCTAATTTGAATATTCGAGCAATAATCATATAACCAACCACAAAACCAGACGCAAACAAAGGACCATACCAAACAGGAAAGGTTGTACCGGGAATAATCTCAGGAGTGGCTGTCCAAATAATATAAGAAAACATAATTGTAGTATTTTTTGAAATTAGGATTTTTGTAGATTTTTTTTATCTACTTTATTTTTTATTTTAATTTTGTTTTAATTTGTCATTTTATAAGTAAATTTTAAAAAATAAACTTACAAAAGATTATATTTTATTGCAAAAAAATGTTTTTTTTGATGCTTAAAATTATATAATTTTTCAGTATCTATTCAAAACTAACTTCGTGTAGTTCTTTGTTCGATTCTTTTTTCGTATTTTTCGCCTTGAAAAATACGTTGTACGAAAACTCCTGCTGTATGAATTTGGTTCGGGTCAAGCGTGCCTGCGGGAACTAATTCCTCGACTTCTGCAATCGTAATTTTTCCTGCGGTTGCCATCATAGGATTAAAATTTCGGGCAGTTCCTTTGAAAATTAAATTACCTGTTGTGTCGCCTTTCCACGCTTTTACGATAGAAAAATCGGCTCTCAACCAACTTTCTAATAAGTGCATTTTTCCGTCAAACTCTCTTACTTCTTTTCCCTCCGCGACTTCAGTTCCGTAGCCTGCGGGTGTAAAAAACGCAGGAATACCTGCTCCGCCAGCCCTTACTCTTTCGGCTAAAGTACCTTGTGGAATGAGTTCGACTTCTAATTCTCCTGACAAAAGTTGTCTTTCAAATTCTTTATTTTCTCCTACATAAGAAGAAATCATTTTTTTTACTTGTTTGGTTTTGAGCATTAATCCAATTCCAAAATCATCAACGCCTGCATTATTTGAAATACAAGTTAAGTTTTTTACGCCTTTTCTTAAAAGTGCTTGAATTGTATTTTCAGGAATTCCACATAATCCAAATCCACCTAACATCAATGTTGCTCCTTCAAAAATATCGGCAACTGCTACATCAGCATTTTCGACTACTTTATTTATCATTTTTAAAAATTTTGTTATATTTTTTTTGTTATTTTTTTGTTATTTTTTTGCTACATTCTTCCAATAATTGTTTTGATTTTTCATCTTCGGGGAAGTTTTCTAAGACAATATCTAAATCATCAGCGGCTTCACTATATTTTTTCATTTCATAATAAATCAAAGCGCGTTGGTAATAAATAAATGGATTTTGATTGTCTAACTCAAGTGCTTTTTTGCAATCTTCGAGGCTTTTTTCATAGTTTTTGAGATGATACAAATAAATTGATTTATCCAAATAAAATTCTGCTTCGTCATTATCCAAACTAATTGCTTTTTCTATATGTAAAAGTGCATTTTGATAGTCTTTTAGTTCGGATTCTGAATGTGCTAATTCAGCCCAATAATCTGCAATTTGTGGTTTTTGTTGTGTTGCTTTTTCGAATGTTTTTTTGGCATTGATAAGGTCATTTTGCTCACGATACAAAACACCTTTTACATAATAAATTTGTCCTAAATCTTTGTTTTTTGATAAATTTTCGGCTTTTTCTAAATCTTTTAATGCCTTTGGATAATCTTGTTGCATGGCTCTTGCCATACCTCTGATAGTAAAAACTTTTGAGTTCAAACTATCTAAAACCATTGCTTCGTGAGTCTGTAACATTGCCTCTGGATATTTTTGTTCACCCAAATATAATTCGGCTCTTTCTATGTATGCCAAGACCAAAACGCTATCAATTTTTGGTTTTTGTTTTTTATCCAATAACAGAATTTTATTTGCTTCTCCCAATAAAATATGGTTTTCGATTTGAGTTGGGGTAACTTTGTATAGTTCGGGAGTGAGATAAATTGCTTCCAAATAATCTTTTTCAGCTTCTTTGATTTTATTTTGTTGATGATAAATAATAGCCCTATCATATAACATATTATCTCTACTTATATCGTTTTTTGGAGTTAGAACCAAAGCAGAATCGATGTCGTTTAAGGCATCTTTGAACTCTTTTATTTTAAATTTTGCTTTTGCTCTATAATGATAAATTTCTGCATCTTGGGGTTTGTCGGGCATTTCTAAATAATCCAACGCTTCTTTATATTTTTTTTGAAACATCAATGCTTTTCCTATCAATAAAAAATTATCTAACGAAAAACTGACATCATTTTTTCTTAATTCTTCGGCAATTTTTATAGTTTCATCATATTTTTTTTGTTGAAAATAAAAATCCATTTGTAGTTTTTTAGTTTCGTTATCTTTTGGATTTTTGCTTAATAGATTTTCAATATCTTTTTTAGCCGCTTCAAAATTTTCCATTGCTATAAAAGTTTTTGCTCTATAAAACAAAGAAATTTCATCATTTTCTTTGTATTTTAAACCTTTGTCTAAGAAAAACATAGCGTCGTCATAAAAATCAGTAACATAATAAAAAACTCCCAAATTATTTAACGCATAAATATCAGTCGAGTCAATTTCATAAGCCAATAAAAATTTTTCTTCTGCTTTTTCATACTGCTCATCTTCTAACAAAATCTGCCCTAATCCAATCAAAGGGTCAATTTTAGACGGATATAAACGATTTAATAATTCATAATCTTTGACTGCTTGCTCGATTTGATTAGTTTGTTGGCAAAAAAATCCTCTTGCAAAAATAGCATCATAGTAAGAAGGATTTAAACCAATTGCTTTGTTCAAATTTTCTAATGCTTCTTCATTTTTATCTTTTTCGAGCAATTGAATTGCTTTTTCGTAGTATTTTTCAGACTCATCTTTTTTTTCTTGGGCGATGATAATATGATGAAAAATAAAAAAGAATAAATAAATAAATAATTTAAAAAAACTAATTTTTAGGTGCATATATCAAAATTTAAAATTATTTTGTAAAAAGAAAAATTATCAGCAAAATTATCATACTAAAAAAAACAAAAATTGGTTTTAGCAATAATTAAAAACAAAGGTAGATATTTTTTTTGTGTATTCCAAAAAAATAAAAAACTATTATATTTTTTTAAATTTTGAAGTTATTTTATAACACTAAACTTCGTGTAACTGCGGACGCGTACACGAGATACTCACTGCCGCAAGCCCTCCACGCTTGCACCAAAATAATATATAAATTTTTTTAACTTAAATATTCAAAAATTGGAACATAAAGATAGATTTATGAGTTGATAAGATATGAAAATAAATAAAAATTTATTGTTTTTATTTGTAGATTTTTTTAAACATTATAAAAATGAACAAAAGAACTTTTTTAAAATCTATTGGATTTTTAACAGCCGCAACCTTTTTACAAATTCCAAAAATAATGGGATTAAATTTGGAAAATAATGAAATTTTGCCTGAAACTTTTAAAGAAACAGAATTTTCTTTGCCTAATTTAGATTATGCTTATGATAGTTTAGAACCTTATTTTGATAAAATGACGATGGAAATTCATTACTCAAAACATCACGCCGCTTATATCAAAAATCTAAATGAGGCTATCAAAAATACACCTTTTGAAAAAATGACCTTAGAAGAAATACAAAATAAAGTTACAGATAAATTTCCTGCTATCAGAAACAATGGCGGTGGACATTATAATCATACTTTTTTTTGGAAAAATATTGCTCCTAATGCAGGTGGCGAACCGACAGGAAAATTAGCAGAAAATATCAAAAATACTTTTGGCTCTTTTGATAAATTCAAAGAACAATTTGCACAAGCAGGAAAAACTCGTTTTGGTTCGGGTTGGGTTTGGCTTTCGGTCAATAAAAATAAAAAATTATTTATCAGCAGTACAGCCAATCAAGATAATCCGTTGATGACAAAAATTGTGAACGAAAAAGGCACACCAATTTTGGGCTTAGATGTGTGGGAACACGCTTATTATCTCAAATATCAAAACAAAAGACCAGATTTTATTAATGCTTTTTGGAATGTTGTTAATTGGAAAGAAGTTGAAAAAAGGTTTGAAAATTTGTAGTTTTTATGGAAAGAATAAAATACAAAATTTATTTTTTTTGCATAATAAATTTTGTATTTATTTATATTTACTATCAAAAATAAAAATATGAATCAAAATAACATAGAAAATGAGTTAAACAATATTCAAAAAAATATTAATGATTTAATTTCT
The DNA here is from genome assembly GCA_004293265.1 of Bacteroidota bacterium. GTDB lineage: Bacteria > Bacteroidota > Bacteroidia > Cytophagales > Microscillaceae > RDXZ01. The sequence continues at coordinate 21,913 of RDXZ01000040.1, forward strand.
CAAGAAATAACACTTTGGATTTGGGCAGAAATGGTTGTCTCGAATCCTGAAAGTGAAAAATATATTGAAAAAATATGGCAAAAAACATATCAAAATATTTCTGCAAATATTCAAGATATTCTTATTAATCTAAAAAAAAATAATATAGACTTTTGGAAAGATATGGAAGAAAGTAAAATAAAAGCATCTGTACAAAATTTTATTTGGGAATTGATAGAAGAAAAAAAAGAATTATTAGAAAAATATATAGATACAATTCGAAGAAATAAAACATAACCATTAGGCTCAATAACCAAAAAAAAAATGATGGTTGGGTTGTTTATTTATTATACAAATATTTTGACAACAAAATAAAACAAAAATCGTTAAAAAAGATAAACCTTTATTTTTTTATAATATTTAGTCTTATGATTTTGACTATATTTAAAAAAATGAATATCTTTGCAAATCTTTCATAACAAATATTTTTTTGATTATTATAATCAATTTAATATTCATATAGAATTGGCATAAAAAATGTTATTTTATATACCTATGTAAATGAAATTTGAGAAACAACTACAAAAATCGCAATAAAATAATACAAAAATCGCAAAATAAAACATTTTTTGATGCGATATTACCAATATCACACAATATGAAAATAAATTTTATACTTAAAAATAAACTTCTATTTTTTAGGCAACAATTTCTACAAAAGAAAAAATTTGTCGCATTTTTGCTTTATATTTGTGTTATTTGCTCATTCACACAAGCCCAAAACGTACAATTTACTCAATTTAACCTCAATCCTTTACAAACCAATCCTGCAATGATTGCGGGCTTTAACCAAAGCCACGTAACTTTGAATTATAGAAAGCAATTTATAGGCTTTGGAGAATCTTTTGTTACGCCAATGTTTTCGGGTTTTATGCCTTATTTTAGAAACAATAAACGTTGGGGTGCTTTTGGACTTTCTTTGATTCAAGACCAAGTAGGTAATGCAGGAGTGTTAAAAACAACAGGCGGAAACTTTACTTTTGCAAAAAATTTTGAACTCAAACCTGATAGCGAAAACGATTATAAACCTTATTTGAGTTTGGGAATCCAAGCTGGATATTACCAAAAACAACTCAATTTTTCGGCACTTACTTCTGGCTCACAATGGCAAAATGGTAGTTTTCCTTCGTTTGTACCAAGTTTACCACTCAACGAAAATCTTGGCGCTGATACTAAGGGTTTTTTTAATGCTAATTTTGGTTTACAATATTATACAGCAGATAGTTGTGGCAGACAAAAGTTTTTTGCAGGTATTGCCGTACAAAATCTAACTCGCCCAAATGTTTCGTTTTTCTCTGAAAAAAGTAATCTTCCTTTGATTTTTATTGGAACTGCAGGCTATGATTGGGCAGTGAGCGGTAATATTTCGGTGATGCCAAACTTTAGATGGATTCAAGACCAGACCACCAAACAAGGTCGTTTTGGCGTAATGGGTTATTATCATCTAAACGACCAACCGGGTTTTTTGGAAGAAAGTAAAGTAGGAGTGGGGGCTTATTATGATATAAATGGAGCAGTGGCGATGGGCTTAGAAGTGCATCAAAAAAACTTTTTTGTCGGATTTTCTTATGATATGGCTGCGTCCAAAAATCTAAATTCGTTAGGAAATGGAGCGATTGAGTTCACAATTGGTGCAAAATTTGGTAAAAAATGCCGCATAAAACCTGTCGAAGAAATCAAAGACGAATTTATTTATGATACAACCGTAGTCGAAAAACAATACAAAGAATTAGGAGTGGATAGCGTTTTTACGAATGTTGCGAAGGTAAATGTAAGAACAAAAGAAGTTGCTGAAGTGGTAACTATCAACAAAAAAGTAGTTCAAAGAGATGATGCGGCTTTGTTGATTCCTACCGAAGAAGATTTAAAAATATTTAAAAATCCTGCTTATTTTTATTATGTGAGTTCTGATATTAATCGTTCTACCAAAGTTCGATTAGAGCAAATTGCTGAAATGATGACAAAATTTAAAGGCGTTAAAATAGAAATTCAGGGGCATGCGTGTAACATAGGCGTATCCGAAGAAGCCAATCTAAAACTTTCGAATGATAGGTCTATTGCCATCAAAAATTCGTTAGTGGCACAAGGCATCAAAGAAGATAGAATTAAAATTTCTGGGTTTGGTTCCAAACAACCGATTTTAGCCAATACCACTGAATATGGCAGAACAAAAAATCGTAGAGTAGAATTTAAAATTTTGTCTATCGGTAATAACAAGTAGAAGAAATAGTTTTAAAACTTAAAAAAATACAAAAAAATAGTGAAAAATAACAATTTTTTTGAATGAAAATTATTTTTTTTTCATATTTTTTTAATTTATTTTTTTAATTTATTTTTTATCATTTACTTTTGTAGAATAAATAGAATGAAAACGAATATTTAAACAATATAAGTATTACTTTTTTAAATTTTTCTTACCCAAAATATTTATACATACTTAAAATAATCACAATATTTTTACATTGTAAAAAATAAAATAAAATGGATTCTGCAAAAATTTTTTTTGATGTTTGGACAAATAATGCCTCTAATTCAGATGAAAAACCTGAAAATAAAAACAATTTGGCTGACGAAGAATCCCAAAATAAAGCATTTCCTTTTACTCCTGCACAATGGTATGTTTATTATTTTATGCCTTGGATAAATGATAAAAAAACACTTCGTTATTTGAAAGAAATTTGGAAACCGATTGATAAAATTGCCAATAGCAACGCGGTTGGTATCGAATCTATTTCAAAAATTTTGAATACAGATAAATATCAACAGATTTTAAATGATATGTTTAGTTTTGAGATGTACGAAGAATTGAAAAATAAAACTAAAACTTCTACTGAAAACTATTGGAAGTATTGGATAGAACAAGGTTGGCAATCAATTAGTTTTTTTTCAAAAAGTTTACAAGGTTTGTTTTTTAAGCCCAACAAAGATGAAAATATCGATAATTCATTGCCTTTCAAAGATTTTATTCAAAATTATACAAATAAAATTACTGATTTACAACATTTTTTTTTTCAAATAGGTATAAAATCTATTGAAAAAACAGCAGAAAAAATTTTAGCAGAAATGCCTCAAAAAAAAGTAAAATTTGATGATTTTTATAAAATTTGGTTAGATATTATTCGAAAAGATATTCAAAATTCATTATTAGGAGAAAAATTTAATCAAATTTGGAACGAAATAGTACAAATTGCTGAAAAAATAAATCTCGAAGCCAATAAATTATTATTGAAAAATAAAGAATAATTGTTTGTTTGTGCAAGCATACATACTTGCACAAAATAATTCTTATAATTTTTTGATATTTTTTAAAAAGTACAATCAGTCATATCTTTCAAATCAGGAATACGTTTTCCGTTATAAAAACCAACGACATAAGTTTGTGCCCCAATTTGATTTAAGTATTTGCTAAAACTTTTTGCTTCCCAATAAGAAGTAAAAAAACCTAACATATATTTTTTATAACCTTGCTCGTCTGTTTCGATACCAAAATTTGGATTATTTTCGATATATTGTGCTAAATCTTTGTTTTTATATGCACCAATTTGTACGCTAAACGAACATTTTGTGTTGGCTCTTTCAGGTTTGGCGGCATTGACATCAGGTCTATCTTTTTTTACTTTTCGCAATTGTTCTTCAAAATAAGCGATACCATCATCACGTTTTTTGATTTCTTCGTTATTGATTCTATCCAATTCTGCTTTTTTTGTGTTGATTTGCGTCATTTTGTTAGCACTTTCTTCATCAAATTTGGCGGCTTCGTCTTTGAGTTTTTTTAATTGTTCGATTTTTAATTTTTTAACTTCTTTTTTAAGTTCTTTTTCTGGTGTTTGTGCCAAAGTAAAAAAAGAAATACAAATCAATAGAGTAGTAAGAAATAAATTTTTCATAAGTTGAAAATAATTGATAAATAAATAAGTCCATTAAACAACGATATTTTTAGATTTTTATTTTAAAAAAAGTAGCAAAATAATCTTGGTTTTCAAAATTATTTTGCTACTTTTTTTTTATCCAATTAAATTCATTTTTACAAAATCTTGAATATCAATCATTCCCAAAGGTTTGTTGTTTTCTAATACAACAATATTATCGATATTTTTTTCTTTAAAAATTTTAACTGCTTCGTATAACAAGGCATCAGCATTGATAGTAACGGGAGATTGATTTTTAACCATTTCACCCATATTAGTATCTAAAAACGATTTACCTTTTTCTTTTAAATTACGTCTTAAATCACCATCAGTAAAAATTCCTTTTAAATTATTATCACTATCGATGACCGTAATTGCACCCATTCCTGATTCGGTCATTTCTGTCAAAGCATCAAAAACACTGCTTGAAATATTTATTTTTGGATTTTTTTCACTGATAACTTCTTTTACTTTCACCGTCATCAATTTAGTATGTTCTATAAATTGGTCTGTTCCTACGGTAGTAAAATGATTTTCGGTTAGTTTTTTCATTACGCCCCAAGGTGCAGTAATGGTATGTACGCCACTCAAAATGGCTGTTCTTACGTGTTCTGCATGACGTACAGACGAGAACATAATTTTTGTATCATAACCATAAGTTTTGACAGTTTCAACACATTGTTTGATTAAGGTGAGTGCGTCGTGTCCTTGGTCTTGCCAGCGTCCTACTAACGGACATACATAAGTGGCACCTGCCGCCATTGCCATATAAGCTTGACTTAAAGTATAAACTAAATGCACATTGACTAACAAACCTTTGTTACGCAACATTTTGCAACCTCTTAAACCTTCGTTAGATACAGGAATTTTGAATACAGTTGTTTTTGCATCAAGTCCGAGTGATAATAATCTTTCTGCTTCTGCTAAGATTTCCTCAGCGGTATCGCCTAAGGCTTCGACTTGCAACACAGGCACCATTTTAGATAATTTCACGATAGCCCCATCGATATCAGTAATTCCTTGACGGTGCATAAAAGTTGGAGTAGTGGTCAAGCCAGCTAAAAAGCCTAATTTAAAAGCTTCTTCAATTTCTTTAAAATCAACAGAGTCTAAATATAGTTCCATGTATTAAGTATTTCGATTTAAAATTTGTGCAAATTAAAACAATTTTATGATATTTTGCAAATGAAAAATAAAAAACCTTTTGTTTTTGTGATATTTTTTTTGTGTAAGGAAAATAAATTAATTAAAATGATATTT
>RDXZ01000041.1:0-25312 GCA_004293265.1 Bacteroidota bacterium
CTAAAAAAACATTCATTTTTTGTGTATCATTGAAAGTAAGTAATAATTGATTGTTCATACTATAATAAATAAGTACGCAAATATACAAAAAATATCAAAAATAAATATTTTTCGGTGTATTTTTTTATGATATTTCTTGCAAAAAATTTGTAGAACGGGTTTTAATTTGTGCTAATTAATAGACGAAAGGCACTAATGGTAAATTTTTATTACTTTTATTCCTCATTATAATTCAAATCTTTTGTAAAAGTTTCTTCCATAAAATACAAGGCAATCAAAGCAATGGACATCGTAAGCATACCTACGGACAAAGCCGCCCAAGTCAAACCCATATTTTCTTTGGCAAATTGAAACAAAATAGTAATCAAAACCAGCGTTCCACGTGCTACATTTGGTACGGTGGTCGCTACGGTTGCTCTCAAATTTGTGCCAAATTGTTCGGCACTTATCGTTACAAACAATGCCCAATAACCCATCGAAACGCCTAATAAAAAGCAATTGAAGTAAAAAAAAGTCAATGTTTTGATAGGTGCAACCAAGAAAACAATCGTCATCAATATTGCCATCAAAATACAATATAAAACTACTTTTTTACGACTTTGTAACCATTGACTTAAAACTCCTGTTGCTAAATCTCCTATAGAAAGCCCTAAATAAGCAAACATAACTGCTTTTCCTGAAATCGCTTTTTCACTAAAACCTAAATATTGACTAAATTCGGGCGATAATGTAATCAAAATACCAATCACAAACCAAGTCGGAAAGCCAATCAAAATACAATATAAATATTTTAAAAATCTTTTTTGAGGCATAAATAACATCAAAAAATTGCCACGTTGAACTTGTTGTTGTTTAGTTTGATGAAACATTCCTGATTCAAAAACGCCAACCCGCAACACCAATAACATCAAACCCAAACCTCCACCAATAAAATAACAAGTTCGCCAATCAAAAATAGTAGAAATCAAATATGCTAAAACTGCCCCTAACATTCCGACCGTTCCGACCAAAGTGGTGCCATATCCTCTGATTTGTTTGGGTAATATTTCTGCAACCAAAGTAATACCTGCTCCCAATTCGCCTGCCAAACCTATACCTGCAATAAATCTCAAAACGGCGTATTGTGTCAAATCAGTAGCAAATCCATTGGCAATATTGGCTAAGGAATACAATAAAATAGAGCCAAAAAGTACAGACAAACGTCCTTTTTTATCGCCTAATATTCCCCAAATAATCCCTCCCACGAGCATACCTAACATTTGCGTATTCAAAGGAATTAAGCCTTGTGTGGCTAATTTATCGCCTGTGATTCCAATACTTTCGAGGCTTTGCACGCGCACCACACTGAATAAAATTAAATCATAAATATCTACAAAATAACCCAAAGCCGCCACCCAAATAGGAACACTCATCAGATGTTGCCAAGTTGTCTTTTCGTTTGATATATTGTTTGGTTTTTTATTTGATATATTTGCCATTATTGATTTATTTTAGAAAATGAGTGTATAGATTATTACAACAAAAATTAAATATTTTTTGTTCTTGAATTTCTCATAACTCAAAAAAAAATTTGTTTTATAAAGGTTTTTAAAAGTAATATAAAAAGGTTTATAGGTTTTTTGAAAGGTATTTTTTTGATAAATTTAATATTTTTATACCAAAAGTTTGTTTTTATGATTATAATTTATTATTTTTGTGTTTGTAATTTATATTTCTGGCTTCAAATTATTATCAAAATAAAAACTTATGAACTTCGACGTAATTGTTATTGGCTCTGGACCTGGTGGGTATGTAGCCGCGATTCGCACTGCACAATTAGGCTTAAAAACTGCCATCATCGAAAAATATGATACAATGGGAGGAACTTGCTTGAATGTAGGTTGTATTCCTTCAAAAGCATTGTTAGATTCTTCTGAACATTATCATAATTTGACACACACTTTCAAAACGCATGGCATTAATATAGGCAATAGCGAAGTAGATTTTGGGCAAATGGTAAAAAGAAAAGATGAAGTGGTAAAACAAACTTGTGATGGTGTTAGTTTTTTGATGAAAAAAAATAAAATCGAAACTTTTACAGGAATGGGAAGTTTTAAAGATAAAAATACCATTATCGTAACCGCAAAAGACGGCTCAAAACAAGAACTTACCACCAAAAATACTATCATTGCCACAGGCTCAAAACCTACTCCTTTGCCAAATGTTACCATTGATAAAAATAGGATTATTACCTCAACAGAAGGATTAAAATTACCCGAAATTCCAAAAACAATGATTGTGATTGGTGCTGGTGTGATTGCTTCCGAATTGGGTTCTGTTTATGCTCGTTTGGGTACAAAAGTTACAATGATTGAATATTTGGATAGTTTGATTCCGACAATGGACAAAACTATGGGCAAAGAATTACAAAAATCATTGAAAAAAATAGGAATGGAATTTGCGTTTAGCCACCAAGTTACAGCAGTTACAAGCGATGGAAAATCGGTGGAAGTAAAAGCAACAGACCGAAAAACAAACGAAGAAAAAACCTTTTCTGCAGAATATTGTTTGGTTGCTATTGGTAGAAAAGCATATACTGATAAATTAGGATTAGAAAATATAGGCATCGAACTTGGAAAAGGTGGAAAAATTCCTGTTGATGCACATTTACAAACAAAAGTACAAGGAATTTATGCTATTGGTGATGTGATTGATGGAGCAATGTTGGCACACAAAGCCGAAGAAGAAGGTGTTTTTGTGGCTGAAACTATAGTCGGACAAAAACCGCACATTCATTACCATTTGATACCGGGCGTGGTTTATACTTGGCCTGAAGTCGCAAGTGTTGGCTATACAGAAGAACAATTAAAAGAAAAAGCGGTGGCTTATAAAGTTGGTTCATTTCCATTTAGGGCTTTGGGACGTGCCAGAGCGAGTATGGACGTGGACGGATTGGTAAAAGTAATTGCTGATGAAAAAACTGATGAAATTTTGGGCGTGCATATCATTGGTGCGAGAGCGGCGGATATGATTGCGGCGGCGGTTACTGCGATGGAATTTAGAGCATCAGCAGAAGATGTTGCTCGTATGTCGCACGCGCACCCTACGTATATGGAAGCATTTAAAGAAGCGTGTTTGGCGGCAACTGCTAATAGAGCGTTGCATATTTAATGTTTTTTTGTTTAAGATTTTTTGAATTTTGATAAGAAAATATTTGAAATAATAACAATATTGTATCTATTTAGCCCAACTTACGAAAGAGGGGAGAAATAGATACTTTTTTTGTTATATTGTTATAAGACTTGCTTTAGTTTTTGAAAAATTATAGTTTTTTTGTATTTATTATTCCAAACTTACTTTAAAATACACCAAAAAAATTTGTTATTTTGATACTTTAAGTACAAAAACATAACTTTTATTCAAAAAAAATCACGAATTAACAATGTTTTTAAAAATTTTTACAAAATATATAGAAAATTTAAAAAAAAGAATTTATATTTGCAGAAATTTTTTTGAAACATAAAAAATATCTAAAAATTATTTAAAAATTATTTAAAAAATTATTTACCTTATACATTTGTAAGATGGCAGTTATTAACAAAATTCGTCAATATTCTTGGGTAGCCATATTCTTTATTGCCTTTGCAATCGTTGCTTTTATCGCAGCAGATTTATTAGGACCAAACGGAATAGGCGTATTAGGTGCGCCAGACACTTCAGTAGGCTCTATCAATGGCGAAAAAGTAAAAAGAGAGGAGTTTGATGCGGAAGTAAGTATGGTTTCACAAAACTATCAAAATCAAACAGGAAAAGCACCTGACGAAACACAATTGGTAAGTATCAGAGAACAAGCTTGGAACAATATTATGTTTCGCCGTTCTTATACACCACAATTCGAAAAATTAGGAATCGATGTATCTCAAAAAGAATTGGTAGCAATGATTCAAGGTGATAGCACATTTATTCATAGTTTTGTAAGCCAACAACAACAATTCCAAGATCCAGTAACAAAGAAATTTGATAAAAATCAAGTGATTAAGTTTTTGCAACAAATGCCAAAAGCGGCACCTATGCAACAATATCAATGGAAAAATTTTGAAGAGGCTATCAAAAAAGATAGATTAAAAAATAAATACGAAGATTTGTTTAAAAACTCTGTGTATGTAACACAAGCAGAGGCAGAAGCACAATACCAAGCACAAAACACAAAAGCAGAGGTAAAATATGTATATGTTCCTTATACTTCTATTGCGGACTCAACGCTCAAAGCAACTGATGAGGAAATGAAAGCGTATTTAAACAAATATCCTGAAAAATTTAAAGGACAAGAAACACGCAGTTTAGAATATGTCGCTTTTGATATAAAACCTTCTAAAAAAGATAGTGCTTTACTTTTTGATGAAATCAAAAAATTAGCAAGAGAAATTGCAACAACAGAGAACGATTCTTTGTTTGTGTTAAATAATGCAGAAAATCCTACGCCTATTTCTTTTAAACCTATCAAAGATATTCCATTGGCAATGTTAGAAAAAACGCCTGTGATTTTGAAAGGTGGACTTTATGGTCCAGTATTAGACGGAAAAGCCTACAAAATTTTTAAAATAATTGATGAAAAAGCAGATACAGTTGCCTCTGTGCGTTCTTCTCATATCTTGTTTAAAGCCGATAAAGCTGCCTCAGCAGAGGATAAAGCTGCCGCAGAGAAAAAAGCAAATGATATTTTACAACAAATTAAAGACGGTGCTGACTTTGCAGAAATGGCAAAAAAACACGGAAGTGACGGAACTGCACAAACAGGTGGCGACTTAGGTTGGTATCAAAAAGGTGGTAATTTTGTAAAAGATTTTGAAAATGCTTTGTTTTCTACTGATAAAATGGGACTAATGCCTAATTTAGTAAAAACTGATTTTGGTTATCATATCGTAAAAATTACATATCCACAAACCAAAAAGCAATATAAAATGGCTGTGATTGATAAATCGTTAGACCCTGGTGAAGATACAAAAAATGAAATTTTCAGAAAAGCAGAAACTTTTAGAAACACAGTTAAAAACACAGAGGATTTTAGAAATGAAATCAAGAAAAATCCAACTTTAGTATTACAAAAAGCAGAACGTTTGAATACAAATAGTACTGATTTGAACGATATAAAAGGAGCAAAAGAGATAATTCGCTGGTCGTTTTCTGATGGAAATATCAACGATGTTTCGGTAGTTTCTGAAATTTCGGAAGCAAATAAATATGTTATTGCAACCATTACCGCAAAATCTGAAAAAGATAAAGCCAGTATTGAGGGCTTCAAAGAGCAATTAAAAGCTGAAGTTATCAAAGAGAAAAAACAAGCCCAAATTATGAAAAAATTAGGCGAAGGAAAAGGAACTTTAGAAGAAATTGCAAAAGGTTATGGAACTGCGGCTTTATTTAATACAGTGGCAGACGTAAATATGGCAAATAATATGGTCGGAACTTCAGGATTTAATCCAGTAGGAGTAGGGAAGTCTTTTGGACTAAAACCCGGAAAACGTACAAAACCTTTTATAGATGAAAGTGGAGTAATGATAATTGAGTTAGTCAAAATCAATGAAGCCGCAAAAACCGCTGATTATTCTCAATTCCGTAATCAAGTTGCGGACCCATTGAAACAACGCGTGCAGTATTCAGTAAGCGAAGCAATCAAAGAAGCTTCAAATATTGATGATAATCGTCATAAAATTTATTAGTATATTTTGCTATAAAAAATAAAAAAAAGGTATAAGTTTTTAAAAACTTGTGCCTTTTTTTATGTTAATATTGTTTTTTTAAAAATAAATACTTAATTTTGTAAACTATAAAAAAAATCCAAAAAACGATAAAAATATGTTTTCATTTCACAAATATCAAGGAACAGGCAATGATTTTATTATGATTGATGATAGAAATTTGCAATTTCCTGCGCACAATCACCAACTCATACAAACAATGTGTGATAGAAGATTTGGCGTTGGTGCAGATGGTTTGATTTTAATTCAAAATACAAAAGGTTTTGATTTTAGAATGATTTATTTTAATGCTAATGGTTTCGAAGGTTCTATGTGTGGCAATGGTGGAAGGTGTGCAGTAGCTTACGCAAAAACTTTACAGATTTTTGAAAATAAAACCTATTTTTTGGCTTGCGATGGCGAACATAATGCCTTTATTGAAGGTCAAAATATACATTTACAAATGAAAAATGTAGTTGAAATCGAAACAAATCCTAATTTTTATTTTTTAGACACAGGCTCACCGCATTATGTAGAATGGGTGGAAAATTTAGAAAAATACGAAGTATTCGAAAAAGGAAAAAATATTCGTTACAACGATAGATTTAATGAAAAAGGCACAAACGTTAATTTCGTTGAAAAAATTAATGAAAAAACAATTGCGATTCGAACTTATGAAAGGGGAGTAGAGGACGAAACTTATGCCTGCGGAACAGGTGCGACAGCGTGTGCGATGGTTGCTTCTATGACCAAAAAAATGCCTTCTCCTATTGATGTAAAAGTTTTAGGAGGTGATTTGTCTGTGAGTTTTGAAGTACAAAATAATCAATTTTCAAATGTATTTTTAATTGGAAAAGCCCAAAAAACATTTGAAGGTTTTTTTGAAAATAATATGAATCTATAAAAATAAAAAAAATGTATCAATTTAAAATCATCGAACATCTTAGTCAAGATTATTGGAAAAGTATCACTTTAAGGCATAAAATATTGCGTGAACCTTTAAATTTGTATTATTCAGGAGCAGAATTAGATACTGAAAAAGATAGTTTTCATATTGGTTTGTTTGATGAAAACAATAAAATTATTGGTGTGCTAATCTTAAAACCTATTCACGAGCAAGAAACTGAAAAGGAACTTAAAATGCGACAAGTTGCCATAGATGAAGATTATCAATCAAAAGGATTTGGAAAAATGTTGGTAGATTTTGCTGAAAGGCTTGCCAAAGAAAAAAAATATGAAATAATAAGTTTACATTCTCGTCAAACTGCTATTGCTTTTTATACAAAATTAGATTACACGATAGAAAGCGAAACTTTTAAAGAAATTGGTATTCCACACGTCAAAATGAAAAAGAAATTATAATGGAAAGGATTTTTAATTTTATTGATGGACAATATATGTATTTGCCTGAATGTAAATATTTAGATAATTACGCTCCCGCAACAGGCGAAATATATGCCCTCACACCTGATTCAACAGAAGAAGATTTGGAATTGGCTATCCAAGCTGCTGAAAATGCTTTTCCAATTTGGTCAAAAATGACAAGCATCGAAAGAAGCAATATTTTACTCAAAATAAGTGCATTAATAGAACAAAATTTAGAAGAATTTGCAAAAGCCGAAAGCAAAGACACAGGAAAACCAATTAGTTTAGCAAGAAAAATGGATATTCCGCGCTCAGTAGAAAATTTTAAATTTTTTGCGACCGCTATTTTACATACGCACACACCCGCACACGCTACCGAATTTGGCGTAATTAACTATACTTTGAGAAAACCTTTGGGTATTGTGGCGTGTATTTCACCTTGGAATTTACCTTTATATTTGTTTACTTGGAAAATTGCTCCTGCTTTGGCATCAGGAAATTGTGTCATCGGTAAACCTTCCGAAGTTACGCCTTTTACGGCTTATATGTTAGGAAAAATTTGTCAAGAAGCAGGTTTGCCCAAAGGAGTTTTGAATATTTTACATGGACAAGGTGGAAAAATTGGAGCAAAATTAGTCGCACACCCCAAAATAAAAGCCGTTTCGTTTACAGGTGGTACACAAACAGGAGCAGAAGTAGCCCGATTAGCTGCACCACAATTTAAAAAAATATCTTTAGAATTAGGTGGAAAAAATCCAACCATTATTTTTGCAGATGCCAACTATGAAAAAGCTTTGGAAAACGCTGTAAAATCTTCTTTTACCAATCAAGGACAGATTTGTCTATGTGGTTCACGTATTTTTATAGAAAAAAAAATATACGAAAAATTTAAAACTGATTTTATAGAAAAAATAAAATTACTAAAAATAGGCTTACCAAATGACGAAAATACAGAATTTGGGGCGGTAGTTTCTCTGCCACATCTTCAAAAAGTAATGACTTATATTGAGCTAGCCAAAGCTGAAGGTGGTACGATTTTGATAGGTGGAGAAAGAATAAAAATGGAAAACGAAGCAAAAAATGGTTATTATCTTGCTCCCACACTTATCGAAAATTTACCTTTTGATTGTAGAACAAATCAAGAAGAAATTTTTGGGGCAGTCGTAACTATTATGCCTTTTGAAACTAAAGAAGAAGTGCTAATGTATGCCAATAGTGTAAAATATGGACTTTCTGCAAGTGTTTGGACGAGTAATTTAGAAACTTCTAATTTTTTGGCACAGCATCTCGATGTAGGAATTGTTTGGATAAACACTTGGTTATTGCGTGATTTAAGAACGTCTTTTGGAGGAATGAAACATTCAGGGGTAGGCAGAGAAGGTGGGCAAGATTCTTTATTGTTTTTTACCGAACCTAAAAACATTTGTATCAAAATGGATTAATTTAGTTTTTCCAAAAATTCAAAACTTTCCAAAAATTTTTAAACTTTTGGAAAGTTCGAGTTCAGAAGTATATTTTATAATTTATATCCAATCATCAAAACATCATCAGTTTGAGGTTCTGTGCCTCTCCAATCAAAATGTGTATCAGAAACAATTTTTTTCTGCTCCTCAAAAGGTAAATCTCTGATGCTCAATAGTAAATCTCTTTGTCGACTAACCATAAACTTACGATTAGTTGTGCCACTGAACTGGTCGCGGTAGCCGTCAGTAAACATATAAAAAGTAGTTCCTTCTTCGTATCGAAAAACTTGTTTAGTAAATCCTTTTTCTGCGTTTTCACCACCAATACCCATTTTATCACCTTGATAAGCAATTCCCTCTGAGGCTTTTGGAGGAATGACAAACATTTGCCCTTTTGCTCCTGCAAACTCAATTGTTTTTGTTTCTCTATCAATCCAAACCATACACAAATCCATACCATCTTTGGTATCTCTTTTGTGTTGTTTGAGTGCTAAAAAAATTTCTCTATTCAATCGTTTTAAAATTTCATCAGCATCTCTGACTCCTTCAAATTCAACGATTTGTTTCAGATAAGTTGTACCCAAAAAAGACATCATCGCACCGGGAACGCCATGCCCTGTGCAATCAGCACAAACGACCAAAAATCTATGTGAAATTTTATCTTCATAAAACCAATAATAATCACCTGAAACAACATCTTTGGGGAGATACAAAATAAAAGAGTCGGGTAAATTTTTGGTAAACTCGCTCATTTCGGGTAAAAGTGAACTTTGTATATGCCTTGCGTACTCGATGCTACTTGTGATAAGTTGATTTTGTTCGTGTAAGAGTGCATTTTTTTTAGCAATTTCTTCTTGTTGTGCCAACATTTCTTCGCTCTGCTGGATAACATGTGCTTTTTCTCTCGCTAATTCTTCTTGTAATTTATTATTATTTCTTGCTCTACCGACCAATACTTTCAAAATTCCTTGCAATACGCTCACGTGAGTAATCATAATGCCATAAAACATTTTTTGGTCTAATACCAACAATTGTGTATCTTCCACTGCAGTTACAGAGGCAGAACGTTCTTCGGTATCCAACAAAGCATATTCTCCAAACACTTGTCCGTCTGTGAGTGTGGCAAAAGTATAATCTTGGTCGTGGATTTTGACCAGTCCTGTAAGAATAATATACATTTTTCTACCTACATCACCTTTATAAAAAACAACTTCACCCTTTTTAGCAAGTATTTCTGTAAGTGTTTCGGCAACTTTACGCAACAAAGCAGGTTCACTATTAGCAAAAATACTAATAGTTTTTAATATTTGGATTCTTTGTTCTGTACTATTTTCAGCCATTATTTTAGTAAAAAAATACTTATTCTAAACTTTATTGTCATTTTTATTGTAAGGTCTGCAAAAAACTTTCCAATTTTATATTTTTTACAAATTTTACAACATTTATTTTTTTGAAGGATATATCAATGGAATGACTAATTTTTGTCCTTCAAAATCATTTTGAGACACTACTTCATCTTCTTGTTTTTTTCTTTTTTCATTATAATATCCTCTTTGGCTCGTTTTCTTTTTATCTAATTCATTGACTTCTTTGAGAATATAATCGCTTAATTTATATTTTAATGCAATTTGAGCAATATTATCTTCTCTACGCAAAATCAAGACGGCTCTTACTCTTATTTTTACGCCTTCTTTTGCTTTCAAAACTTCTTTTCCTGTCAGGCTATTTAGTTTTTTGAGTGTGTCAATTGTTGTATAATATTTACGAGCGATACTTTCTAAAGTTTCATCTTTTCGAACCTTATGAATATAAATTTCTGTTGTATCTTTTTTATTTCCTTTCACAATTCTGATGCTGTCTTCTATTATTTTTTTGGCTTGTGATTTCATCACAGAGTCTTGCATAGATTGAATACGTTTGTTATCTTGCAAATTAAACAATACATCAGTAGTAACAGTTGGGCGATTGGCGTATTCATATACCAAATAACCTCCATAAAAAAACAAAAATACAAACAAAAATGCAGGCAAATTGATAGTAGGTTTTGAAAACACCTCTTGATTTTCTGTTGTATTTGAACTTGCGTTGATAGTAGGAATTGTTTTGATATTTTTTTGTTGATATAGATAAATTGCTTCTTGAAATTCAGCAATCGTTTGGTATCTTTCGTTTGGATTTTTGGCGGTTGCTTTTTGGATAATTTCTTCTATTTCTTCACTTATAATTGGGTATATTTTTTTGGCAGAAGGTAGATTTTCGTTCAAAATTTTATATTTAGTTTCAGCCAAATTAAAACTTTGATAAGGATTTTTTCCTGTCAGCATCTGCCACAAAAGTACGCCAATGCTATACACATCGCTTCTTTCATCAATGGTTTTATTTTCTAATCTTTCAGGGCTAAAGGTAGAAATCAAATTTTTATCTTCATTTTTCAAAACTTGTTTGGCATATACTTCGCTCAAAGTCAAATATTGAATTTTGACGTGCATATCGGGAGTTATCCAAATATGTTTTGGGTGAACTGCTCCTCCAAAATCTTTTTTTAGGTGAGAATATGCAAAAGTGTTCAAAATTTCATTTAACCAAAACAATGCTTTTTCTTCTGTCAAAGGTCCGCTTATTTCAGTCAAATGTTTTTCCAAATGATGTCCGGGTACATTTTCTAAAACCAAATAAAAATCTGTATCAGTAGAAATTTGGTCATAAAGTGTAATGATATTAGGGTGTTGTAGTTGTGCCATTGCTTTGATTTCTTCTATGAGTTCCTTTTTATCGTCCTCCGAAATATCTGTTTTTAAAGCTTTGACAATTAAATTTTTTTGAAATTGTGTATGTGTAGCAGAAAAAGATTTGAATAAATAATTTTCTCCCAAAAAATCTTCTATTCTATAATTAAGAATATTTTGTCCCTTGTTCATTGTGTAATAAATCTTAAAAAGATAGATTTAGAAAAATTGTCTAAAAAATCTTTTGTAATTTGCAAAATTAAGTATGTTTTTGTAAACAAACAAATTTTTGATTAGAATTTTAGTGAATTATGTTTTTTTATTTTAAACTTTTGATTTTATCCATTCTACATAAAAATCAACCGTTTTATCAATTTTTTCATTGTTAGCAAAAATTTCGTTATCTCTTTGCTTCAAATCAGAAAATATATCTTTATAATGCAATAATTCCCAAGTCCCGTCCAAATTTTCAACCAAAGCACTCATCGACTCTACCCAATCTCCTGAGTTCATATACAAAATGCCGTCAAAATTTTGAATCGATGGTTTGTGTATATGCCCACAAACAATGGCTTCACAATTTTTTGATTTTGCCATCTGCACGAGTTTTTTTTGGTAAGAATTTTTAGGAGAAAAAATAGATTTTACTTTTGTTTTTAGATATTGAGAAATAAATACAGGTTTAATTTTTATTTTTTTAAGTAAAAAATTTAAACCTTTATTGAGCCATAAAGAAAAAATATAAGCCAAAGAACCTATTTTTGCGAGCCATTTTACGTTGGAGGTAATGGAATCAAAAATATCGCCATGCACAATAAAATATTTTTTTCCAAAAGACTCATAAATATAGTCCATTTGCAATGAAAAATTACCAATTTGTAAAGGCAAAATATTATCTAAAAAATCATCATGATTGCCATGCAAATACCAAACTTTTGTTTGATTTTCTTCCATTATTTTCATTACAAATTTAAAAAATCGTGTATGTTTTGGCTTCCATTTTCCATATTTTTTGAGTTCCCAACCATCAATAATATCACCATTCATAATTAGGTTTTCACACGAAAAATCAGACAAAAAATGCACAATTTCGTCTGCTTTTGAGTCTGTAATTCCTAAGTGAAGGTCTGAAATAATGATAGTTTTGACTATTTTCATGCACTTTTTTCTTTTTAAGATGCAAAAATAAGGTATTTTTTTAGATTTTTTTAGATTTTTAATAATTTATTTTATAAAAATAAATCGGCTGTAATTTTATCAGCTAAAATTTTACCTTTTTCAGTCAAAAAAATTGTATTACTTTTGATATACAAACATTCGTTTTGTATATATTTTTGTATTATTTTTTGTTGAATTTCTAAAAAATTGATCTTTCTTTCTTGTTCAATCATTGCTATATCTACGCCCCAAATTGTTCTTAGTCCTGTCAATAAATATTCGTTGATGTGGTCAATATCAGTCAAAGTTTCTTTGGTACAAGGAATTTGATTTTCTTTAATTTTTTGGATATAGATGGCATTGTTATTGATATTGAATTGTCTTTCAAAACCATTGTAAGAGTGTGCAGACGCACCAATTCCTAAATAATTGCCTTGTTTCCAATAATTTTTATTATGAATGGCATATTGATTATTTTTAGCAAAATTAGAAATTTCGTATTGTTCATAATTATTTTCGGTCAAA
The DNA here is from genome assembly GCA_004293265.1 of Bacteroidota bacterium. Taxonomy (GTDB): domain Bacteria; phylum Bacteroidota; class Bacteroidia; order Cytophagales; family Microscillaceae; genus RDXZ01. The sequence continues at coordinate 12,955 of RDXZ01000041.1, forward strand.
GTTTGTGTCAAAATTTCATAATGTTCGGCGGCAATTTCTTCAGCAATAGGTATCATTTTTTTAGATTTTACCCATTTTCCAAAACTTGTTTTTTCTTCTATTGTCAAACAATACGCAGAAATATGAGGCACATCAAAAGACAAAGCCGTTTTTAAATCATTGATAAAAATAGTATTGCTTTGTGATGGAAGTGCATACATCAAATCAATGGTTATATTTTGAAAACCATAATTTTGGGCATTTGAAATAGCATTTTTGGCTTCTTGTGTATGATGTGCGCGATTCAATTTTTTTAAAATAGCATCTTCAAAAGTTTGTATTCCTATGCTCAAACGATTGATTCCGATATTTTTCCATGCTAATAATTTCGAAATATTTATGTCATCAGGATTGGCTTCTAAGGTAATTTCTGTATTTTTATCAAAAACATAAAATTTTGAAATCGTATCAAAAATAAGCGATAATTCTTGTGAAGTTAGTAAAGAAGGCGTACCACCACCCAAATAAATAGATGACAAATATTTATGAGATAAATAATTTTTTTGCAATTCAATTTCTTTACAAATAGCCTCTATCATCTCCAAACGCGGTTTTTTGGAGGTGCTAAAATGAAAATCACAATAATTACAAGCCTGTTTGCAAAAAGGAATATGAATATAAATTGCCATTTAAAAATATTTTGCTAATGCTTTTGCTCTTGTGGTCGCTACTTTTGCACAGGCTTTTGCTAAGGCAGAAATAATAGGTTTGTCCACAAAATCTAAAAATTCATAATAATAAATTTTTTCACTGAACAAATCTCTTGCTTTTTCTATTATTTCAGCACATCTTTTCGAACCCAAAGATTTATACACATAAGCAGAAAGTGGTGAGTTTTTCATATCAAAACTTGTTTCGGTTTCGCGCCCATATTCGAGCAGGTGCAAGACTTCAGGTTGGTGTTCGATATTTTCGTATAAAGGTTTTGGTGTGTCCAAAAAATCTTCTACTCTATCAATTTGATGCTTGGTAGTGCTATTTCTCACGCCACCTGTGAGCAAAGAAAGAGGTACATCTTTGCCTGTTACGATAGCAAAAGCCTCTAAAATAGTGGCTAATAGTAGTTTTATTTGTAAATATTCACAAGCAATCAATAAATTACTCCTTGCCTGTGTACGAAAATTTGTAAATATTTCTTTCGTAGGTGTGCCTTTGTATTCGTGAAAAATATTGTCTGGATTGAGCGTTCTGATAAAACTTTCGGTTCTCATAATTCCTTGTCTATATTTAATAATCGAGTAAGAATATCCATCTAAATTGGTTTGAATATTATTAGATTCGAAAATCAAAAGCCAAGTATTATCCAAAAAACGCCCTGTATTTGTGTCAGAAAAATTAAGTACATCAGCATTGGCAACTTCTACGGATAATTTAATACTATTTTCAATTTCTTTTGCTTTGTATCCTAATTGATATTTATTGTTTAATCTTTCTATGTTATTTTCATTTTGTTTGAAACTCCAAATTTCTGTTTGTGGTCTGAACGGAATCGTGGCTTCGATACAAGTGATAATCGTGGCTAATTGTTTGGGAAGTAAAAAAGGTTCTAACAATTTGGCAGCAGTAACTGCACTCAAAAACTCGTTTAAGCCTTGAAAAGGAGATAGTTTTTGTCCTAAACTAAACCTGAAAATATCTAAAACCAATCTAAAAATTGTATCGTGTTCTGTAATATCATTTCTAATAATAAAAACTTCATCTCCTTTTATCATCGCATAATCCTCCAAAAAATCTTGTAAATTTTGAGGATAACCACCATCAACTTGAAAATAAATAGCATCATGAAACAAAACTGCTAATTTTTGTAATGGATTTTTTAAGTCTTTCATCACAGATAACACGTGTTCGGGCAGGTGAAATTTACGGCGATTACCAATCATTGAATTATGAATTAACAATCCTAAATGTTCAACATCTTTATCAGAAATTTTTACATTGAGTTCCTCAAAAGATTCTTGTAAAATAAAAATAATTTGGTGTATAGGTGCGCGTTTCATAAGCGATTGAAAAATGATAGAAAAAAATAATTAATACTAATGTGATTTTAGCAAAAACTTTTCCAAAAAATAAAAAAGATATTTTTTTTAGAAAGTTAATATTTTTGATTACTTTCAAGCCTTTAAAATTAACAAAAAAATCAAGTGAAATATTTGTTTTTATTTCTATAAAAAAAAAAGACTCAACATAAATATGCCAAGTCTATAAAAACGATTTATATTTTGTATTTATTTTTATTCCTAATGTTTAAAATGCCTCACACCTGTAAAGACCATCGCGAGATTATTTTTGTTACAATAATCAATAGAATCCGTATCTTTGACAGAGCCGCCCGGTTGCACAACTGCGGTAATTCCCGCTTTATGAGCAATCTCAACACAATCAGGAAAAGGAAAAAACGCATCAGAAGCCATCACTGCACCTTCCAAAGAAAATCCAAAATGTTTTGCTTTTTCGATGGCTTGTTCTAAGGCATCAACTCTTGAAGTTTGACCTACACCACTTGCAATCAAAACATCTTCTTTTGCCAAAATAATCGTATTTGATTTGGTATGTTTACAAATTTTTAGCGCAAATTCTAAGGCTTTTGTTTCATTTTTTGTAGGTATTTTTTCAGTAACTTTTTGAAATTGAGATTCATTTTCAACTACATTGTCTTTTTGTTGCCAAAGTACGCCGTTCAATAAAGTTTTGTATTGTGCAGTATTTTTCAAAGGTTGTAATTGTTGTAAAATAATACGATTTTTTTTGCTATTCAATGTACCTAATGCTTCAGGCTCAAAAGATGGAGCAATCAAAACCTCAAAAAATAATTTGTTTAATTCTAAAGCAGTTGCCAAATCTACAGGACGATTTGTGGCAATTACGCCTCCAAACGCAGAAATTGTATCACACGCAAACGCTTTTTGATAGGCTTCCAAAGGGGTTTCTGCTATCGCTACACCACACGCGTTGGTATGTTTGACAATCACAAAAGCCGTTTGTTCAAATTCTTCTACCAAAGCCACCGCCGCCTCTACATCTACCAAATTATTATAAGAAAGTTCTTTGCCGTTCAATTGCTCAAACATATCATATAAATTACCAAAAAAAATGCCCTTTTGATGTGGATTTTCACCATATCTCAATACTTTTCCTTGTTTAAAACTTGCTCTTAATTGTGGTAAATCTTCGTTTTGATTAAAATAATTAAAAATATGACTATCATAATCTGAACTTGTAGCAAATGCGTGTGTGGCTAATAATTTTCTATCTTCTAAAGTGCTGCCACCATTGTTTTTTTGTAAAATATCAATCAATAATTCATATTGACTTTGTGCCGCTACAATTGCAACATCTTTAAAATTTTTAGCCGCCGCACGAATCAAAGAAATACCACCAATATCTATTTTTTCTATAATTTCTGATTCAGTAGCACCAGAAGCGACTGTTTTTTCAAAAGGATATAAATCCACAATAACCAAATCAAAAGTAGGAATTTCGTATTGTTCTGTTTGTTGGTTGTCTTCAGAGTTTTGTCGGCGTGCTAAAATACCACCAAAAACTTTTGGGTGCAATGTTTTGACTCTACCGCCCAAAATTGAAGGATAACCTGTTAGACTTTCTATGCTTGTAACTTTTGCACCTTGACTTTCTAAAAATTGTTGTGTGCCACCTGTAGAATAAATATTGACATCAAATTTTTTTAATAATTCGGTAATAACATCTAAATTTTCTTTGTGATATACAGAAATTAAAGCCGATTTGATAGGTTTTGTGAGATTCATTTTTACTTATTTTTGAATGAAAAGAAAAAAATTTTGCAAATATCTATATTTTATTCGATTTAAACTATTTTTATTTAATTCTTAATAATAACTTAATATTAGCAGGTAATTTTTATACTTTTACTATTTTTTCTTGTTTTTTATTTTTTTTTTCTGATGAATGACTGAGCAATGTTTTGTTTTGAGTTATGTTTTTTTGTTTTTGGTTATGTCTAAAACGCCAAAAAATATAAGTAGAAATACCAAACATCAATAATAAAAATAAAATCGATAATAATTGTTCTGTTTCTCTAAATAATAACATTGTCCCAATCAAAAATAAATTTAAACTATATAAAACCCAACAAGCTTTGGGGTGAGAAAAACCACTATCTACTAAATAATGATGAAAATGATTGCGGTCACCCGAAAAAGGTGAACGTTTTTGTAATATTCGCCAAGTAAACAAACGCAAAGTATCTCCCAAAATAATGGCTAAAATAGTAACTGCATAAACAGGTGCAAAAGTTGGTTTGAAATAAGAAACAACTCGATTGCTTTCTATAAATTGTAAGGCAAATATCGCCAAAAAAAGTCCAACAGTCAAAGAACCCGTATCACCCATAAAAATTTTGGCTTCTTTGCCATAATTATAACACAAAAAACCCAACAATGCACCTGCCAACGAAAACGCAATATATGCCCAATTTTCTTGTTTGAGTTCCAAAAATAAAATTCCAAAACTTACACTGCTAATAAAACCCAAGCCACCTGAAAGTCCATTGATGCCATCTACCAAATTGAAAGCATTGACTATCAACAAAATAGTAAGTACACTCATCAAAATACTGACCTCATAAGGAATTTTATTAATATACAAAAAACCATACATATCAGTCAAACGAATATTACATTTGAAAACAATAATGAGAGCGGCAATAATTTGAGCAGAAAATTTTTTGATAGGTGTCAAAGGAATAATATCGTCTTTTACGCCCGTAAAAAACAACAAAATCAAAGCAGAAAGTGCATAACCAAACTCAGGAATCAAAGAAAAATTAACAAAAAAAGTGCTTGTAATCATTACTCCAGCAAAAATAGCAATGCCTCCTAAGGTCGGAATACTTTGTGTATGCGTTTTTCTTTCTTCGTCAGGCTCATCGCAAAGATGTTTCTGATACGCAACTTTTATAATCGAAGGAATACTAATGTAAGTGCTGATAAAAGCAATAAATAGAATAAGAAAAATTATAGTCATCTAATTTTATTTGTATATTTTTGTAAAAATTGTTTTTTCTTTCATTCACATCTTCTTAACTTACACGAAAATAAGTCGAAAAAGTTTAAAAAAATAAAACTTTGCACAAAGATACGCCAATAAATAGAATTTTACAATTTTTAGTCTATGAATTTTTAAATTACCCAATCATAACATTCGTCAAAGTCCATAAAAGGCTTAATTTCAATAAGCCCCAAAGAAGATGCGCCTTGAATCATATTATTGATAGAAAATTTACCAAAAATTTCTGTAGGTAATACCGAACCAATTTTTATGATGCCCGCAGATGCCCAAGCCGGCACCATAAAATCCATAATCCATTTTTGGTTTTCGAGGCTTGTTCCTTTGAAATTTGATGATTCAAATATGATTTTTTGAATACTAAATTTTTGAATAATCTCTAAACATTTGAGCATATTTTCTTTGTATTCTTCGTCATTAGAAAATTTTTTTGCCCAACTAATCAAAAGTGAATGAGATTCGTCATAAAAAAACTCTATTTTTTTATTTTGATAAACCATCGGTAAATCTAATATTTTTTGCGGAATATTATCTATGTGTAGTTTCATATTCTATCCTATAGTTTTGTGTATTGATTTGAAGATTATACTATTTGTTTCGTAAATAGTTTTATATTTTTACAAAAATATATAATTATTACTAAAAAAAAATTTTTTTTTACAATAAATTAACAAAAATATTTTTTATGTAATTTGATGCCACTAAATTTTATACAGAAAATTATCGCAGGAAGAACGCCAACAACTTGGATTTTAAAAAATAAGGTCGTACCGAAGTTTACGAAGGTCTGACCTCTTTTTTTGAAAAATTACATACTTTTCTGAACTATTGTTGTCCCAAACTCACGTCTAAAAACAATAAACAAAAAAGATTTTTAAAACTATATGTAATATTTTAGTGTTTATATTTATATTTGCAGAAAAAAATAAAAATAAAATAAAAACATCTTCAAAAAAATGATAATAAAAGCATGGGAAAATCTTTCTCATTTAGGTATAAAAAAAAGTCGCACAATTTACGAATATAAAAGTATTATCATTCTCAATCAATTAGCACTTTTAGGAATATTATTGACTTTGTCGATGGCGAGTTTTTTGTATTTTAATTTTAATTTTATAGAAGTACCTATTGCTTTGTTGTGCAATTGTTGTTTATTTATAGTGGTGCTTTTTCTTAATAAAAATTATTACACAGATTTATCCAAAATCTTGGTTTCAACTATTCCAGCCTTATCTCTTTTGACTGCTTCGATGTATGCCAAAACGCAAGGCATCACAGATACATTGATATTTTACATTGCACCTCGCACAGGTTTGATGATGGTTATGATGATTCCTTTGTTTTTATTTGGTTTTTCAGGTTGGAAAAAAATGCTTTTAGGAATGTCTTTTTCTTTGATTGCTTTTTTGTTTTATGATTTTTGGCATAGTTTGATTGGTATTTATCCTCAAAAATTACCTTATAATCCAAACGAATATCCTGCTTTTATCTTTGGAACTACTTTGCAAATTATTTTTATTATTACTACGGTTTATTTGGTGCAAAATATTAACAATGAATACGAACTAAAAGTACAACAACAAAAAAAAGAAATAGAAAGGCTTTTGTTAAATATTTTGCCCGAAGAAGTAGCCGAAGAACTCAAACAAAAAGGAACTGCTACACCACAACATTATCCATTAGTAAGTGTTTTGTTTACAGATTTCAAAGGTTTTACAAATATTGCAGAAAAATTAACACCACAAGAAGTAATCGAAGAACTAAATCATTGTTTTTTAGAATTTGATAAAATCGTAGAAAAATACAATTTAGAAAAAATAAAAACCATAGGCGATGCGTATATGTGTGCAGGCGGAATACCTGTTGCTAACACAACCAATCCGGTAGATATAACAAAAGCAGGTTTGGAAATGCAACAATTTATGAAGCAACTAAAACAAGAAAAAATACAAAAAAATCAACCTGTATGGGAGTTGCGTTTGGGCATACACACAGGCGAAGTAATTGCAGGGGTCATTGGAAAAAATAAATTTGCCTACGATATTTGGGGAGATACGGTAAATTTGGCGGCAAGAATGGAAAGCTCGGGGGAAGTTGGAAAAGTCAATATTTCAGAAAAAACTTACGAACTTATCAAAGATAAATTTCAATGTACTTTCAGAGGAAAAATCGAAGCAAAAAATAAAGGTGAAGTAGAGATGTATTTTGTAGAAAATGCTTTACCTTAAAACTTTTGGAAAGTTAAAGTTAGGATTATAATTTTTCTTTTTTTTGACTAACTTTGCACCTAAAAAATATAAGTACCAAATTTTTTTTTAACATCATTATAAATAAAAAAATAGTATTAAATTTATGTCATTTTTAAAATATTGCGAATCACTTACTACTTATCAAAGACGCAAAACAATAGAGGTACAAATTGGTGATGTACCTTTGGGGGCTAATAATCCTATCAGAGTACAATCGATGACTACCACAGACACAATGGACACCATAGGTACTGTTGAGCAATCTATTCGAATGATAAACGCAGGTTGTGAATACGTCAGAATTACCGCACCAAGCATCAAAGAAGCAGAAAATTTAGGAAATATTCGAAAAGAATTACATAAAAGAGGTTATACAACTCCTTTGGTCGCAGATATTCATTTCACGCCCAACGCCGCCGAAATTGCCGCCAAATTAGTAGAAAAAGTGCGTATTAATCCGGGAAATTATGTAGATAAAAAACGTTTTGAAATCATTGAATATACCGATGAACAATATAACGAAGAAATAGAAAGAATTAGAGAAAAATTTATTCCATTTCTAAAAATCTGCAAAGAATACGGCACTGCTATTCGTATTGGCTCAAATCACGGTTCGTTATCAGATAGAATTATTAATAGATATGGAGATAATCCTTTGGGAATGGTCGAATCAGCCTTAGAATTTGTAAGAATTTGCGAAGAATTTAATTTTTATAATGTGGTTTTGTCTATGAAATCATCTAATCCGCAAGTAATGGTGCAAGCCTATCGTTTGTTAGTCAATCATTTAGAAAAAGAAAATTTAAAACCTTATCCTTTACACTTGGGAGTTACGGAGGCAGGTGATGGCGAAGATGGACGTATCAAATCTGCTATGGGAATTGGTACTTTGTTGGAGGACGGACTGGGCGATACGGTGCGTGTTTCTCTGACTGAGGAGCCTGAGGCAGAGATGCCTGTCGGACAAAAATTAGTAGATAGATATACAAATAGAGCAAAAATAACATCAATAGAGCAAAAAAATGAACTTCCTATCACAGAAAATAATTTTTCAGGAGTTCGTAAAACATTCGAGGTGGAAAATTTTGGAAAGGATAATGTGCCACGCGTGATAGTAGATTTTAGCCAAATTCAGTCCATAGAAATGTCTGATTTTAAATCTTTTGGTTATACTTATTTGCCTTTGACAGATAAATGGGGAAGCAATGATACAGCCGCAGATTACGTTTATTTAGGCAACAACAAAGTGCCTTTTATGATGCCTAATGGTCTGAAAGCAATTCAAAATTATGATATTTGGAAAGATGAAACCGAAATTTCTTATCCTTTGTTTGATGAAAAACAATATCTAACAGCTACCAATTTTTCAGATAAATTAAACTTTTTGTATTTGAAAGATGCAACATTAGAAGGCGAGTTATTGGCAAAATTGAAACAAGAAAAAAAATATTTCGTGTTGATAATAGCCACTGAAAAAGAAAATATTATGCCTACTTTACGACATTTTGCAAGGCAACTTATACAACATTCGATAGAAATTCCGATTGTTTTGAAAAGTAGTTATGATGAAAAATTAGACCTCGAAACTTTACAAATTTATGCCTCTACTGATTGTGGAGGGGTTTTGATTGATGGATTAGGCAATGGCATCATGCTTAATATTCACCAATATTCGAGCAATAAAAACCAAAGTTTAGAAGAAGTAAAAAATATAAACTCTCTTTCTTTTGGAATCTTGCAAGCGGCACGCACTCGTATGACAAAAACAGAATATATTTCTTGTCCAAGTTGCGGTAGAACTTTATTTGATTTGCAAGAAACAACAGCAATGATTCGTAAAAGAACTGACCATCTCAAAGGACTAAAAATTGGAATTATGGGTTGTATTGTCAATGGACCTGGCGAAATGGCTGACGCAGATTATGGATATGTAGGTTCGGGCAAAGGAAAAATAACTTTATACAAAGGACAAGAAGTTATCAAAAGAAGTGTACCAAGTGATAATGCCGTTGATGAACTTATCAATTTAATCAAAGAGGACGGAAGATGGATTGATAGTTTGGTATAACAAAAAATCTTTACTTGTAAAATTTTCGTAAATACACATCGGAAAATTATTTTGATATTTTAGCATAACCTTGTTAGAGGTTGGACTTCAATAGCCCCGCGAGAAACGCGGAGAAAACGAAAAACAATATCCCAAAACCATTTTCTGATGTGTATATATACAAAATTTTTACAGCAAGTAAAATTTTATCCTACAAATTAGAAGAACCAATTTATTGTAAGATTAGACTAATTGTTCTAACGCAATGGTTAGACCTGCTTCACTCAAACCAGTTTTTGTAGGATTTTTTGTATGAATTTTTTGCAATGCGTTTTTGATAGTTGTAGAAACATCATTAAAAATATTTTCGTCAGTTACCAAATCATTTTCTTCCGTCATCAAATATGCAAAAGTTCGAGCCATACCACAATTGGCTACAAAATCAGGAATCACAGCCACTTGTTTGTCTGCATACACCGAAATCGGACCGAAAAATATTTCTTTGTCTGCAAAAGGAACATTTGCACCACAAGAAATAACTTCTAAACCTTTTTGTGCCAATTTTTCTATATGGTTTTGTTGTAAAAGACGCGAAGCCGCCGCAGGAATTAAAATTTCTGCTTCTAAATTCCATATTTTTTCATTGATTTCTTCAAACGGAATAAGATTATCAGCCACCAAAAAATTTTTATCTTTTTTCTCAAATAAGATTTTTATTTCATCTAAACTAAAACCATTTGTATTAATCAAACCTCCAACTCTATCAATAATTCCGACAATTTTTACACCGATTTCAGCCAAATATAACGCCGTAGGTGCGCCCACTGCTCCCCAGCCTTGAATAATTGCTCTTTTTCCTTTGATTTCTCCGCCCCAAAAAGCATAAAAATGTCTGACTGCTTCGGCTACTCCATATCCTGTAATCATATCTGCAATCGTATGTTTTCGGGAAGAATTATCAGGAATAAATCTTGGATTTTCTATTACTTTTGAAACGCCTTGACGCAAACGCCCAATTTTTCTAATTTTTGCAGGTTTATCAGCGTTAAAATGCCCATTGACGATGCCTTCTTGTGGGTGCCAAAGTCCATATTGTTCTGTGATAGGAATTACCTCGTGGATTTCATCAACATTCAAATCTCCCCCTGTGCCATAATAATTTTTCAATATTGGATAAACCGCTTTGTACCAACGTTTCAAAACTCCGTTTTTTCTTTCGTCGTTTGGGTCAAAATTGATTCCTGATTTTGCACCACCGATAGCGGGACCTGATACCGTAAACTTTACCTCCATTGTTTTTGCCAATGATTTTACCTCGTGTTCGTCTAATCCTTTTCGCATACGTGTGCCTCCACCTGCGGCACCTCCGCGTAAAGAATTGATAACCACCCAACCTTCTGCCTCTGTTTCGCTATCTTTCCAAGCAAATACGACTTCAGGTTTTTTATCTTCAAATTTTTTGAGTAACTCGTGCATTTTTTTGAAATTTTTATTTTTTTTGATAATGAATTTTCAAACGTTTGCAAAGATAGGATATTGCTTTTGAAATACAAAATTACTTTGAAAATAAAATATTTTGTATTGATTGAGAGTAGGGTAAAGAGAAAAAAAATAGATATTTTTTTTGTAACTATTTAGTTTATTTCGGTGCAAGCGTGGACGCTTGCACCAGTGAGTATCTCGTGCAAGCGTCCACGCTTGCACGAAGTTCAAGAAAAAAAATAGATATTTTTTTTTATGATTTATGTATGTGTTGAAAAAATTATTTTTGTTTTGTAATTTTTTTTAAATCTTCAATATTATTACCTTCAAATACATTCAAATCCACATTTCCATTGATTCCATTTACATTTCCCTCTGCGGAATGTTGCCAAAAAGTCCATTTTTGAAAGCCTACTTCGGGTGGAGTTAGGTTTTTATATTGAGCAACCCAAATGATATATTTTTTAAATTCCTCTCCTATATTATCCTCCAAAAAAACACGATTACTATAAATAATAGGTTTAATATTATATTGTTTTTCGACAATATTGAGCCAAATTTTTAATTCTTTTTTGACTTCGGGCAATTTTTTTTCACCTAATTCTTCAATATCTAACACAGGTGGCAAATTTCCTTTTTTTATTTTTACATTTTCTATAAAATGTTTGGCTTGCTGTTCTCCACTCATATCAGGTTTGAAATAATGATAAGCCCCACAAATCAGCCCCATTTTTTGAGATTCTTTCCAATTTTTTGAAAAATATTTATCAAAATAAGTCGTACCTTCAGTGGCTTTGATGAACACAAAAGTAATAGAATCACCTCTTATTTTCATTTTTTTGACCTCTTCCCAATCGATATCGCCTTGATAATGAGAAACATCGATGCCATGAATAGAATATTTAGGTAATTCTACTCCAAAATTTTTATATTTTTTGGGAGGTTTTCTATAAGCTGTTTTTGCCCATTTATTTTTGATATTATCCCAAAATATTTTTGATTCATTAGGATAAAAATAAAAAAAACAAGCAAAAATAATTCCAAGCAACAAACCAACTAAAAATATAAGATTGAGTAACCAAGAAAAAAAACGATATAAATATTCCAATTTTTAGAGAATTTAATTGGGACAATTATCAGGTTTACTACCTTTGAGATATAAGCCTGTTAATTTCCATTGCCCTGCGATAATTTTAAATTGTAAACTTACTTTTCCTGTTGGTTTGATATTTTTTGGTTTTGGTTGATTTTTTTTACCTTTTTCTTCTTTTGTTTCAGGCAAATATTCAAATTCTAATAAGCCTTCTTTTTCAACTTTGGCTGTATTTGCTTCGCCTACGGCTTTGATTAAGCATTTATCGAGTTCTGTTTCGATACATTTTAAAAACACTTCTTTTGAGATAGGTTTTCTTTTAGGAGGCTCATTTTTTTTATCTTCTTTTTCTTGGTTATCTTTTTTTTCTTGTTTTTCTTGTTTTTGAGATTGTTTTTTATCAAA
>RDXZ01000041.1:25318-52431 GCA_004293265.1 Bacteroidota bacterium
CATTTCATCACAAGTAAAATCTCCGACAAAAGGAAATTGAACCAAATTGACTAAAATTTCTTTTTTTTTACCAAAAACTCCCTCTTGAAAATCTGACCAAAATTCCAAAAAAATTGCGTGATTTTTTACTTTTCGCTCGGCTCGGCTCAAAGGCGGTGGAATGGTGGTATCTTCGGGAGTTCCTTGTTTTTTCTTACGGCGTGTGTCCTCCTCCTTACCCCAGCAAGAGATAAAAAATATAGACAAAAGCAAAATTATAAATACATTTTTTTTCATTGAATAGTTTTATCCACTAACTCTTTTACGTTAGGTTTTATGAGTTCTAATACTAAATTTTTAAATTTTTGTGTTCCTTCATTCACTTCACTGAGGCTATCCCAACTCAATGTATAAACTTTTTTATTTTTTTTATATAAAATAATTGTATTTCCGTGCGTTCCTGTTGCGCCGTTAGTAATTTTTACGTTTTCTTTTTCTAAACCATAAGTCATTTTTTGCAACATTTTCCAATCAGATTTTTTGACTTTAAAATCGTGTTTGGCTAATTCTTTGGCATAATCACTTATTTTTATATGACAACTTTTGCGTAATACTTCAATCACGTAGTTTCTATAATATTGCGGTGATACTGAGGCACTGCTATAAATATACTCGATTTTATCAAAATCAATTTCTTTTTTTAGTGCAAGGCTATCTTTTATGTCTATATTTTTTTTCATATATTTTTCTTTGTTTGCACAAGAAAAATGAGTAATAAAAGAAAAAAATAAAAAAGTATAAAAAATAATTTGTATTCTATTTTTTGTCATTGTATTTATTGTCTTGTGCTATTGATGATTTCTTCCACTGATGGTTTTATCAAACTCAAAATTGTTGCTTTTAATTTTTCTGTGGCTTCATTGACTTTGCTTAGGCTATCAAAACAAAAGTTATACATTTCTTTGTCATCTTTTAACAAAATAATTGTATCAAGGGTTGTGCCTGTGGCTCTTTCTTCTATTTTTGAGCCTTGTTTTTCTAATGTTTCTAACGAAAAACTTTGTAAATTTCTCCATTCTTCTTCAAAAATTTCAAAATCTTTTGAAAGTAAATCAGTAGAGTAATTATAGACTCTGATATTTGCTTTTTTTTGATTAATCTCAATTGTATAACTACGATAGTATTGTGGTGGCAATGAAGCACCTGCAAATTGAAATAATATTTTATCAAACATTTTTTTTAATTTTTTATTTTAAAATTTTTACAAAGATATAAAATAATCAATGAAAATTCAAAAAAGAATTTATTTTTTTATAAAAATTTATTTTTTTTGATGTATTTTTCGTAATTTTGCACAATAATTGAAAACAATAAAATTATCTATAAACTTTTATCACGATTAAAAAATGAATATTCAAGTAATTTGTATTGATGATTCACATCGCCCCAACGAAATTCCTACTTCAAGGTGGATAAAAAAAGGGGAAACTTATAACATTATTCAAATTGATAAACTTTTGATGCAAGGGGGAGAATACGGTTGTAAATTGCAAGAAATTAACAATGATGACCTTGCACCCTATCAATATTTTCGTTTGGCTCGTTTTGCGCCCCCACAAAGTATTGAAGCTGAAGAAGCAGTCATAGAAAGTGTGGATTTAAGCGAATTAGAAGAAGTACTCGAAGAACAAATGTAGATGCAAAATCTTAAATAAATGTAAAATATTAGTTGATGCGAACTTTCCAAAAAATTAAAACTTTTGGAAAGTTCTATTTTTTTAAGCCCGCCACAAAAACGGAAATAAAATCAAAGATAGGATAATTACAATGATATTTAAACCAAAAACTATCAATAATTCGTCATAACTTACCGAACGAGACAAACCATCAATGGCGTTTTTAGACAAACGCATCAAAATTAAAAGTAAAGGTAAAATGATTGGAAAACTCAAAATAGCCATCAAAACAGAACTATTTTGTGATTTGGAAGATAAAGCCGCCATCAAAGTAAAAGTCGAAGAAAATCCTAATGCACCCAAAATAACCGTCAAAATAAACAAAAATGTATCTTGAGCAGGAAAATCCATAAAAATAGCAAAAATTCCAAGACTTCCTATACTTAAAAAAACTAACAAAATTGCATTATAAATAATTTTAGACAAAATAATGCTCTCAGGAGATACCATTGTGTAATAATATAACCAACGTCCATTTCGTTCTTGTAAAAAACTTTTGGTAACTGCATTGATGGCAGAAAAAAGTAAAATTATCCAAAATAAAGCATTCCAAGTAACGACCGACAATGTTTGATTATGTAATCTAAAACTTAGATAACACACTGCTATACTACTGATGGCGTATAAAATTAAGCCATTGATAGCCGTTTTTTCTCTCCATTCTATCAAAATTTCTTTTTTGAGTAATATTTTTATTTCTTTGAATAACATAAAAAAACTATTCCTCTGATTTTGATTTTTTCTCTGTTTTTGAGATTTGTTTGATTTGTTTTTTAAGTTCTTTTGCCTCTGTTTTGAGTGCAGTTACTTTTTGAATTTTATCATTGATAAATTTCTCTATGTCAGTTCTTAGTTCTTCAATAGAATTTTTTATTTTTTTACGTTTTGCTTTTAATTTATCTACTTCAGAAATTTCTGTTTTTGGTGCTGGTTTTAGTTCTGTTTTTGGTGTTTCTTCTTTGACAATTGGAGAAGGGGTTTCTGTTTTTACTTCTTCTTTGATGGGAGAAGTTGTTTGTGTTTGTGTTGATTTTGAAACCGCGTTTGTTTCAGTTGTTTTTTTGGTTCGAGGTTTTTTAATTTCAGTTTCTTCGGATTTTTTTTTATTTTCCATAATCGTAATATTTTTTAAATGAATTGAATTTATTTGCAAAGATACATAAAAACCTAAAAAAATAAAAAAAGTAATGAAAATAATTTTTCATTACTTTTTTTATTTTCTATAATTTCAGAAAAATTAGTCAGCTAAATGAATTTCAACACGACGGTTTTGAGTACGTCCTGCTGGAGTTGCATTGTTACCGATTGGTTTTTCTTGACCGAAACCTGTTGAACTAAATCTTTCTGCTTTGATACCTTTTGCTACGAAATAAGCTTTTACAGCGTCAGCACGTGCTTGTGAAAGGTTTTTGTTTGCAGCTGCATTACCAACATTGTCAGTATGTCCTTCGATTCTAAATTCAGCACCAGGATATTGACGCATAATAGGTAATAATTTATCTAATTCAGCGTTAGAAACTTTCAAAATAGTTGCTTTACCTGTTTCAAATTGAATACGGCTTGCAGACATTTGTAATTTTTTCTCAATTTCTTTTACTTCTTCTTTTGCTACTTTTTTCTCTGGGCAACCTTGTTCTGAAGCAACACCAGGAACTGTAGGACATTTATCTTCTTTATCTTGGATACCATCGCCGTCAGTATCTGGGCAACCTGCAAATTGAGCGATACCTGCAACTTCTGGGCAAGAATCTTCTTTATCTTGGATACCATCGCCGTCAGTATCTGGGCAACCTTTGAATGAAGCAACACCTTTTACAGATGGACATTCGTCATCTTTATCAGCAATTCCGTCACCGTCAGCATCAGGGCAACCTTGTAAAGAAGCGATACCTGCTACATCTGGACAAGCATCATCTTTGTCTGCTACTCCGTCACCATCTTTATCAGGGCAACCGTTCATTTCTTTTTTACCTGCTTCGTTTGGACAACCATCTTCTTTATCTTGGATACCATCGCCGTCAGTATCTGGGCAACCTTTGAATGCTTCAATACCTTTTACATCTGGACAAGCATCTTCTTTGTCAGAAATACCATCACCATCTGTATCTTTAGCACCCCAACGGAATTTCAAACCTGCTGTGTGTCTTAATGAACGACCATATTCTACACCTGGCACTAATTGGTCTGGTGTTTTTAATTCGTTAGGATATACTTGGTAGCCTAAGCCTAAAGTAATACCAACGTTTTCAACTAACCAAAAATTGATACCACCACCTGCTTCTACAAAGCCTTTTGCTTTGTTATCAATAAAATTAACACCACCACCTAAGTTGATGTATGGGTCAAACCAATGGCTTTCAGGCAAAATAGAGCCATTTGATAAACGGAATTGCGCTCCTAAATCAGCCATAATACTTGCTACTGAATTAAAATTGCCAGGAATATTGCTCAAAGAATGTACGCCAAAGTTACCATAAGCATTTAAGAATGGTAAAAAATTTCGTGCTACACCGATTTTCGCTCCGTTATTCCAATTAGCTGGTTCAAAAATTCCAGCAGTTCCTCCCAACGTATTTTGTGGGACTTGATAAAATGGTGAGAAATTTAAGCCTGAATAGCTATAATCTACCGCCCATTTATTATCACTATTTTGAGCTTGTGCATTCAATGCAAATGCGATACAAGCACCAATAAGTAAGAATATTTTTTTCATACTAAAAATAAAAAATTTTGTTAAGTGCAAAAATACTAATATAAAGTTGAATAAAAAAAGAGAAATCACATTTTTTTTTCATTTTTTTTTACAAAAATATTATAATATATTGAAAATCAATAATTTAAAAAATAAATTATATGTAATAAAAATAAAAAATAAAACTAAAATATCTTTTTTTCTAAATAATTTTCTAAACACGCTCCAATAAAACCAACAAACAAAGGATGAGGATTTAAAACTGTACTCTTTAATTCGGGGTGATATTGTGTGCCAACAAACCAACAATGATTTTTAAGTTCAATAATTTCTACCAATTTACTTTCAGGATTAATTCCTGAACAAATCATTCCTTTTTCCTCAAATTGTGTTAAATAATCATTATTAAATTCATAACGATGTCGATGTCTTTCTTTGATAGTGTGGGTTTGATAGGCATAAAAAGCTTTGGTATCATTTTTTAATTGACAAGTATAAGCCCCCAAACGCATTGTTCCGCCCATTTGTGTCAATTCTTTTTGATTTTCCATCAAGTCTATCACAGGAAACGGCGTATTTTTGTTCATTTCTGTTGAGGCGGCATTTTCTAAACCTAATACATTTCTGGCAAATTCGACTGAGGCACATTGCATTCCTAAACATATTCCAAAAAAAGGAACATTGTTTTCTCTGGCGTATTTTACGGCATTTATTTTTCCTTCAAAACCTCGCTCTCCAAAACCGGGTGCGACTAATATTCCGTCTAATTTTTCTAAAAAAGAAACATAATTTTCTGTGTTTAAGGTTTCTGATTGAATCCAATCAATATTTACCTTGCACCTATGCACTACGCCTGCGTGAATAATTGCTTCAATAATTGATTTATAGGCATCACGTAACTCAACATACTTGCCTATCAAACCGATTTTAATTTCTTCTTTTGGTCTTTTGAGTTTTCTGACAAATTCTTTCCAATCAGTCATTTCAGCAGGTTTTTCGAGAGATAAATGAAGTTTTTGTAAGACTTGTTCGTCCAATTTTTCTTCTTGCATCAATAAAGGCACTGCATAAATCGTATCTGTATCTTTTGCTTCAATCACACAATCATATTCAACGTTACAAAACAAAGCCAATTTTTTACGAATATCTGCTGGAAGGTCGTGTTCTGCGGTTCTACAAATCAAAATATCAGGTTGTATTCCTCCCTCAGAAAGCATTTTGACCGAGTGTTGAGAAGGTTTAGTTTTTAATTCTCCTGCCGATTGTAAATAAGGAATCAAAGTCAAATGAATTACCATCACATTGCTACTCCCTTGTTCCCACCTAAATTGCCTCACTGCTTCGATAAAAGGTAGTGCTTCAATATCACCCACACAACCGCCAATTTCTGTGATGATAATATCGTATTGTCCTGATTCTGATAGTTTTAAAAAATTTCTTTTGATTTCATTAGTAATATGTGGAATAACTTGCACCGTTTTTCCTAAATATGCACCTGCTCGTTCTTGTGTGATGACATTGTTATAAATACGTCCTGTGGTAACATTATTTGCCTGTGAAGTGGGAATATTCAAAAAACGTTCATAATGCCCTAAATCTAAATCGGTTTCTGCTCCGTCATCAGTTACAAAACATTCACCATGTTCATACGGATTGAGTGTACCGGGGTCGATATTAATATATGGGTCAAATTTTTGGATAGTTACCGAGAATCCTCTTGCTTGTAATAATTTTCCCAAAGAAGAAGCAATAATTCCTTTTCCGAGCGATGAAGTAACGCCGCCCGTTACAAATACATATTTAGATTGATGTGCCATTGCATACAAATATAAAAACCTTTTTTATATCATTGGAAGGTTTTTTATGAATGTGCAAAGGTATATTTTTTTTTGTAAATTAAAAATTTTTCATCAATAATAGTCAATAAAAAAATCATTTTTCGTTACAATCCTTACAAATTCCATTGACTAAAATATTTGTTTCGTGAAATTTATATCCTTTAGGCAGTTGAATATTGGGAATAACAATATCGTTTAAACAATTTGTTTGTCCACAAAAATTACATTTAAAATGCACATGACTATGAGAATGTTTTTCGTGCAGGCACTCGTGAGTAGCACAAATAGCATATTTTACTATGCCATCATCATCTAAAACTTTATGTAAAATTCCACTTTCCAAAAAGGTTTTTAAAGTGCGATAAATAGTAACTCTATCAAAATCTTTTCCTAAGGCACTTTCTAAATCGCTGTGTGCTAACGCATAAGTTTTTTTTGTAAATTCGTCCAAAACACAAGTTCTTGGATTTGTATTTCTAAGATTGAAATTTTTTAATAAAGTTTCTGTATTTACCATAAAATTTAAGAAAATATATAAAAGAAAAATATTGTTGTTTTGATTAAAAGATATAAATCTTTCATTTTCATCACATTACCAAACCTAAAACTTTACACCCGCTAACAAAATATCGTCAGTTTGTACTTCATTGCCCTGCCAATTTATAATTTCTTCTTTAATTTTTTCTTTTTGCTCTGACAAAGGCAAATGACTAATACGTAACAAAAATTCACGCATATTTTTTTTCATATATTTTTTATTTTCTGTGCCTCCAAACTGGTCTTGAAAACCATCAGTAGTCATATAAAAAACATCATCTTCTAAGACAGGAATACTAATTTTTTCAAATACTTTTTGTTTGGTTTTTTTAGAAAATCCAATCGAGTGAGAAGAAGCAGGATAAGTTTGAATATCAAAATTACGCACCAAATACAATGGATTTCCTGCGGCTGAGTATGTAATTGTATTCGTAAATTCATCATAAACCATTACCGTAATCTCCATGCCATCTTGAACTTGATTGTCTGTATTTCCTTTTTTCAAATTTTTGATGACTTGTTTATCCAATTCATATAAAATCTCATCAGGTTCATAAATATTTTTTTCATCAACTATTTCGTGCAAAATAGAATAACCCATCACCGTCATAAACGCACCCGGTACGCCATGCCCCGTACAATCTGCGACAATAAAAATTTTCTTTTTATATTCTTTCGCCATATCGACATCAATAGCCACATTGCTATCTTCTTTCTGCAAAGAATAAGGAAATATGCTATGATTGGGCATTTCTTGTGTTTTATTGTCCATAGAAATATTTTGTGTTGATGGTTGATTTATCACCACTTCGGAATACCAATAAAAATCACCTGAAACAATATCTTTTGGGCGTAACATAATAAAAGCTTCTTTAAAATTGCCTTCTATTTCATTCACATCATCAAATAACGCCACTTGTATTCGGCTTGCATAATTGATACTATGCTTTATTTCTTTGTTGATATGTTCGACTTGTGAGTTTTTGAGTGCTACGGCATCTCTTTGTGCCTGAATTTCTTGGCTTTGTTCCGTAATTTCTTGATTTTTTCGTTCAATTTCATACGTTCTTTGTTTGACTTTATCTTCTAATTCACGTTTTACTTTTGTATGTAATTTTTCGTTTTCTTGTAGTTGAATAATCAAACTTCTTTCTGCGTCGTGTTTATCATCTTCAATTTTTTTGTATCTTTCAGTTAATCCTAAAGAAAATACAAAAATTTGTCCGATAACGCCTAATTGATAATAAAGAATATTGTTTTGCAATTTGACAATTCCTGATGCACCCAAAAACAACAACAATCCACCACCTATCATCAATAAAGTTCCAAAAGCAAAATAACGAGCAGGTTTTTCGCCCATTGTTAAAATAAATATTAACATTATCAATAAAATTGCTTGAATAATGCCATAAAATATTCTTTCTACTACAATATAACTTGAATAATCAAAACTTGCTAAGGCTATCAACGCTATTAATAATGCCGTAAAAATAGCAGTAACTATTTTAATAAGTGTATCCCACAAAGGCATTTCTCGATGTGTTTGTAGATAAGAACGCATAAAAAACATATAGGCAATAAATCCTACATGTGCCATAAAAGGCAAATAAACATAATCAAAATAAGGATAATCTCCTACAATAAATTCCGAAGTATAACCATAAAAATTCAAAAAATAAATCGAGGTCGTAAAAATATATAAAACATAATACAAATAGGTTTTGTCCATCAATACAAACAACAAAATAAAATTATAAAACAACATCATCCACAACAAACCTTGAAAAAAACCTTGCATCAAATTATCTAAAATAATTTTTTCTTGCCATTGTGGTTTGGGATATAATCTTACGTTTGGGTCAGGAGAAAATTCTATTTTGTTTTGAAAACGAATATAAATATCAATTACGCCACCTTTGGCAGGCAAAAATAATTCTACGGTATTATAACGTCCTGTTTTGATGTCTTTATCTCTGGTTTTGACTAATTGCCCTGTTTTTTTTACATCATATTTGCCTGTATGTTGAGGCACATACACATCAGCATTGGTAACTCTACCCAAGTATAAAATCCAATCTTCATCTACATTGCTTGCGTTTTCTAACCTCAAACGCATCCAATAGACAGACTGCGGGTGCAATTCGTATTGGTCGTATTTTGTCAAAACAAATTTATTTTTATTCGTTGATTTGATAACATCTTCGATATTCAATGTGCCTGTAATATCTTCTAATAATGGAACTTTGCTGTTTTCAAGATGCAAAACATCATTGCGACTTTCCAAACGTAATACCTCATCTGGACTGCTGATGGTAGTCTTTTTTTGGGCAAAAGTAGTATTGACTACTAAAAATAAAAAAAAGAATAATAAAATTTTTTGCATAAAGTAAAATATTTTTGGATTTGAATGTACGAAATAAATACTTTTTTTTGATATATGCAAAAAAATAATGTTTTTTTTATGAAAATATTTTTTGTTGTTCTAAAATTTTTCTGTTTTGCAATGTTTTCTGTGGCATATCATTGCTATTCAGTTACGTTTTTGGAACAATAGGCTAAAAGCCCGTTGGTACGTTTTTGGAAACAACGGCAAGTTTTTGAAAAATGTCTTTTGAAATCTACAAAAAAAGTATTATTTTTGCAAATTGTTTTTTTAATATGAGATTTTTTATCTTTTTTTTATTTTTTTTGGTAGAAATTCATACTATTTTTGCACAACGTCTGCCTTTTGAAAAATCAAAATGGATAAAAACAAAAGGGGCAATTCAAAAAATAGATACTTTGTCTATTATTCCCAATTCTATTAAAATTATTTTTCCGATTGATTCTTCTTACAAATATTCTTTTGATTTTCAAACTAATACGATTAAAATATTAGACCAAACCAAATATGATTCTGTAAAAATAGTTTACCAAACTTTACCTTTTTCTATTGCCCAAAAAATGTATATTCGAAAAACTATCCAACGAGATAGCATCAAAGGTAGGTATAGTTCAGAAGATTTATCACAAAGTATCAGCATTTTGGATAAAAAAGAGGAATTTTTTAATTTGGGAAATATTAATAAAAGTGGAAGTTTAGTAAGAGGAATTTCGATTGGAAATACACAAAACGTATTCGTTAATTCTGCTTTAAATCTTCAATTAGAAGGAAAATTAACTGAAGATATTACGCTCAATGCAGTCATCAATGACCAAAATATTCCTTATCAACCTGATGGCAATACGTTACAAGTGCAAGAATTTGACAGGGTTTTTATCAAATTATCTCATAAAAAAGGAAATATTACCGCAGGTGATGTAGTTTTTCAACAAAAACCAAATTATTTTCTTAAATTTTATAAAAATGGACAAGGTGCTTTTTTGGATACAGACTACAAAATAGGTGAAAATTCAGCCAAAACTACGGCAGGTTTTGCGGCTTCCAAAGGAAAATTTGCCTCTATTGTTTTGACTGCGTTGGAAGGCGTACAAGGTCCTTATAGATTGCAAAGCCCAAACGGAGAAAGATTATTGATTGTTTTAGCCAATTCTGAAAAGGTTTTTGTGGACGGAAAATTGATGACACGCGGCTATAACAACGATTATGTGATTGATTATAACCAAGCAGAAATCACTTTTACTCCTTCGGTTTTGATAACACAATTTTCAAGAATTAGAGTCGATTTTGAATATGCAGAAAGAAATTATGCACGTGGTTTGCAAACTTTTTGGCATCAACAACAGATTAAAAAAACCGATTTTTTTGTTGGATTTTATCGTGAAGCAGACAATCCACGCGCTCCACTCATTTCTCTTTCTGATGCTGATAAATTGAAACTAAGCGAAAGTGGAGATGGAAATGGTTTTATTAATGGCATTGATTCCGTAGGTTTTCGGGCAAATGAAATTTTATATGAAAAAAAAGATACTACGATTTTTGCCAATACTTATCAAATTTTAAAATATTCTACCAATCCTCAGAAAGCAATTTTCAGAGTAACTTTTACACAAGTTGGGGCAAATAAAGGCGATTATGTTCGATTAAATACCACTGCCAACGGACAAATTTATGAATGGAGAGAGCCAATTAACAACGTCAAACAAGGAAATTATATGCCTGTGCGACAAGTTCCAACGCCTTTATTAAAACAAATGTTGGTCGCAGGGGTGCGATATAATCTCACTAAAAAACAAAATTTTTATATCGAAAATGCTTTTTCTGATTTAGATATTAATCGATATTCAAACAAAGATGAGGCTGATAATCAAGGTTTTGGGACTAAATTTGGCTACCAAAACACAGGCGAAAAATTCAAAAATAACGATTGGGAATGGCAGGGAAAAATTGACTTTGAACGAAATACACAATATTTTAGACCTATTGATAGGTTTAGAGAAATTGAGTTTGATAGAGATTGGAGTTTGAGAAGTGATACCACACAAATCGCTGATAATATTGCTACGATTGAAGCAGGAATTAAACAAAAAAATATTCATTTGTTTAACTATAAACTCATCATAAGAGAAAGAGGAGTACAAGCAAATGGCACACAACAAACCATCAATGTACTCACAAAATATAAAAAATTTGATATTAAAATAAATGCTTTTTGGTTACAAAATAATCAAAATACACTTTTTTCTGATTGGAAAAGGACTAATATTGAACTTAAATATAACACAAAAATAGGAAATTTTGGGTATCAATTTAATCAAGATAAAAACGAAGTTCGCGCAAAACTACAAGATTCTGTGGTCAATAGTGCGATGAATTTTAACGAACAAAAACTATTTTTTACCTTGCCTGATTCGAGCAAAATCAAGTGGCAGATGCAATATAGTTGGCGAACAGATTTTATTCCCAAAGACGGAAAAATGCAACCTTTTTTGAATGCACAAACCGCCAACACAAGCCTGAAAGCAAATATAAATAAACTAAATCAAATCACAATTAATTTGACGTATCGAAATTTATTGTATAAAATTTTGCAAAACGGACAAGATGATACAGAAAACGACAATGTAATGGGGCGTGTAGATTGGAATGGATTTTTATTTGGAAAATTATTAAAAAACGAATTTTCTTTGGCAACTAATACAGGTAGAGAATTACAAAGAGAATATCAATTCGTTCCTGTGGCAATTGGGCAAGGTACGCACACGTGGCGAGATGATAATAATGACGGAATACCACAATTAAACGAATTTTATTTGGCAATCAATCCTGATGAAAGAAAATATATCAAAATATTTTTACCAACTACTAATTATATCAAAGCCTTTTCAAATAATTTTAATTATAGAATCGAATGGAATTTTCCAAAAAAATGGGCAGACTCAAAACATTTTATTGTAAAACAAATTGCAAAAATATCAAACCAAAGTGCTTGGAATATTCAAAAAAGATTTACCCAAGATGATTTTTTGAACCGAATCATTCCGTTTAGAGAAATCAATGAAGCACAAATTTTAGCCACGCAAGAAGTATTAAGAACCACTTTTTTTTACAATCGTTTTAGTACTTTTGCGGGTGCAGAATTTCAGATATTGGACACAAAACAAAAACAATTATTGACAAATGGTTTTGAAAATAGACAAAAAACAGAACTCAAATTGGTTTTGAGAAGAAACATCGGAAAGTTTACAAATTTGAGGTTAAATATATCACAACAAACACAAAAAAACACTTCTGATTTTTTGATTACGAGAAATTTTTTAATCGAAAGTTATCACATTAGCCCTGAGTTTGCTTTTCAACCTTCGAATGATTTTCGTGTGAGTGTAATACTACATTATCAACCTAAAAAAAATGTATTTGATGCTCAATCTAATGAAAAAAATATTGTCAAACAAGTCATCACAGAAATTCGTTGGAACAAACTCTCCACTCGAAATTTATTAGCAACTATTCGTTATATTCACAATGATTTTTCGGGAAATCTCAATACGCCTGTCAGTTATGAACTATTGGAAGCGTTGCAACCCAATACAAATTTTACTTGGACTTTGAATTGGCAACAAAAATTAAGCAATGGTTTGCAACTCAACCTGAATTATGAAGGTAGAAAATCAGGTGAGATTCCTATTATTCATATTGGGCGTGTGCAGGTGGCGGTGCTTTTTTAACAAAGTTTGGGTGCAAACTTATGGTATGAAAAATGGTTAAAAAATTTTTTTAATTTGATGAATTTTTTGTTTTAATTCTTCTAAATTTTCGGATAAAATAGTAATATGTCCCATTTTTCGTCCTATTTTACTGATTTTTTTTCCGTATAAATGCACAAAAACATTTTCCATTGCTAAAATTTCAGTCATAAAAGGATATTCTGCCAAGCCATTGTGTTGCCCGATAATATTTAACATAGCAGAATGAGATATATTTTTTGTATTTCCCAAAGGCATATTCAAAATACTACGCCAAAGTTGTTGATATTGTGAAGTGATATTTCCTTCTATGGTTTGGTGTCCGCTATTGTGTGGGCGTGGAGCGATTTCATTGACATATATTTTTTCGTCTTTTCCCAAAAACATTTCTACGGCTAAAAGTCCTACCATATCTAATGCACTAATTACTTGAATTGCCAAATTTTCTACTATTTTGGTTTGATTTTCAGATAAATTTGCAGGTGAAACCAAATAATCTACTAAATTTAGTTTGTCATCAAAAATCATTTCAACAGGTGGAAAAGTTTTGATTTCTCCTTTTTCGTTTTTGGCGACTAAAACAGCGATTTCTTTTTCGATAGGGAATGCCAATTCTAAGACGCTGGGCGAATCAAAAAGCAGTTCAAAATCATTTTCAGTAAATAATTTTTGAACTCCTTTTCCGTCATAGCCACCGCGTCTAAGTTTTTGAAAATATTTTTGTGGATTTTTTTGAAAATAATCGATTGTTTTTTGCTTATTTTCAATGATTTCAAAAGGTAACGTTGGAATTTTATGTTCTTGATAAAATTGTTTTTGCAAACCTTTGTCTTGAATCAAAGCAATAATTTTGGGTTGTGGAAATATTTTTTTACCTTCTGTTGCTAATTTTTCGAGTGCTTCAGTGTTTACGTTTTCGATTTCTATGGTAATTATATCTACATTTTTTCCAAATTGATAGACCTCTTCAAAATTGGTAAGGTTTCCAATTGTAAAGTTTTTGGTGAGTTCTGCACAGGGTGCGTTTTCATCAGGGTCTAAAAAACAAACGTCCAAGTTCCAATCTACGGCAGATTGCCATAACATTCTGCCTAATTGTCCTGCTCCTAAAATTCCTATTTTCATTACAATACTCCTGCAAATTGTCTTAAAAATCTAACATCATTTTCAGTAAACAATCTTAAATCTTTGATTTGATATTTTATCATAGCAATTCTTTCGATTCCCATTCCAAAAGCAAAACCTGTATATTTTTCGCTATCGATTCCGCAGGCTTCTAACACATTGGGGTCGACCATTCCACAGCCTAAAATTTCAATCCAGCCTGAACCTTTGCAAACACTTTCGCTTCCGCCACAGATTTTACAAGTGGTTTCGCTAAATTTTCCACAAGAAATATCGACTTCGGCACTGATTTCGGTGAAAGGGAAGTAAGAACTACGAAAACGAATTTTTGTACCTTCTCCAAACATTTCTTTGGCAAAATGATATAAAGTTTGTTTTAAATCTACTAAACTCACATTTTCACCAATATAAAGTCCTTCTACTTGATGAAAAATACAATTAGCACGAGCCGTAATGGCTTCATTTCTAAAAACTCTACCCGGCATAATCATTCTGATAGGTGGTTTTTGGCTTTGCATCATACGCACCTGCACAGATGATGTATGTGTTCGTAACAAAATATCAGGATTTTTTTCTAAAAAAAATGTGTCCTGCATTTCTCTTGCGGGGTGGTCAGGTGGAAAATTCAGGGCAGTAAAATTATGAAAGTCGTCCTCAATTTCGGGTCCATCTGCGACACTAAAACCAATTCGCTCAAAAATTTCGATAACTTTTTGTTTTACCAAATGTAAAGGGTGAATTGCACCTGATGCGTGAGCGGCAATAGGCAAAGTAAAATCAAAGTTATCAAAAATATTACTATCTTCGTTTTGTTCCAATTTTTCTTGTGCTTCTTTCCATTTTGTTTCGGCTTTATTTTTAGTAGCATTTACGGCTATTCCATATTCCTTTCTTTGTTCTGCGGGAATATTTTTGATTTCTTCCATCAATGCTTTTATTTCATATTTTAAAAATTTTATTCTAAAATTTTCAGTATCAGCCTTATTTTCTATTGGAAATAAATCTATTTCTTGATTTAATGCCTCTATTTTTTCAAAATTCATAGGTAAAATAAAATATAATTTTGAATTATTTATTTAGGTTATTCATATCGAATCCCGGAATATTTGGCATATTAGGAATTATTTGTTCGGTCAATTTTTTGAGTTCACTTTCTGCGACAGTTCCTACTTCGTTGAGTGCTTTGTTGATGGCGGCAATGACCAAATCTTGCACCATTTGTTTGTCTTCAGGTCTGAATAAATCCTCATCAATTTCTAATGAAATGACTTGTTTTTTGCCATTTACGGTAGTTTTTACCATTCCTGCGCCTGCTTCTGCACTTACTTTTACACTTCCTAAATTATCTTTTGCTTCTTCTAATTTGGCTTGTAATTCTTGAACTTGGTTCATCATTTTAGCCATATCCATCATATTCATACTCAAAATTAGTCCCTACTCCTTGGGAGGTTTTAATGTTTTTATAAAATATTTTTTCCTTTTGGAGTGTTAAAAAGGAAAAATAATTGCTTGCAAAGATACATATTTTTTTATTTGAAAAAAATAATTTGATAAAAAAACATCAATAAAATTATTAAATAAAAAAATATTATTGTTCTTTTATTTTTCTTATCAAAAAAAGTCCATCTCTCAAAGGTAAAAATACTTTTTCGATTCGAGTATCATTTTTAATTTTTTCGTTAAATGCTCTGATTGCTTCTGTTTTTTTGTCTTTGGCATTTTTATCTATCAACTTTCCGTCCCACCAAACATTATCAGCCAAAATTACTCCACCGATATTTATTTTTTCAAATATTTTTTCATAATATAGACCATAATTTTCTTTGTCGGCATCAATAAAAACCAAGTCCCATTTTTTATCAATATTTGTGATGATATTTTGTGCTTGTCCTATGTGTAAATGAATTTGGGTTGCAAAATTACTTTCATTGAAGTATTTTTTAAGTCTTGTTTCTAATTCTTCATTGCCTTCTATGGTATGCAGTTCTCCATTTTTTTGGAGTCCTTCGGCTAAACATAAAGCAGAATATCCTGTAAAAGAACCTATTTCTAAAATATAATTTGGTTTTATTAATTGACTTATCATTGCCAACAATCGCCCTTGCAAATGCCCTGATAACATTCGAGGTTTTAGTACTTCGAGGTGTGTTTCGCGATTTATTTTGGCTAATAATGAATTTTCTTGGGTGGAGTAAGCGATAGCATATTGTTCAATATCTGTCATATATGTAGTATTTTTAATTTTTGAGTAGCAAAAAATTGAAATTTTTGCTACTCAAAAAAAATTATTTTCCTGCTATACAAGAAATTTCTATATTTACATCTTTTGGCAAGCGACTGACTTCTACGGTTTCGCGTGCAGGTGGATTTTTTTGAAAATAACTTCCATAAACTTCATTGACTAATTGAAAATCATTGAAATTTTTAAGGAAAATAGTGCATTTTAATACATCTTCGAAAGAAAAACCTGCTTGTTGTAAGATTAAGCCTAAATTTTTCATTACTTGATGTGTTTCAATTTTTATATCTTCTTTATGCAACTCTCCTTTATCATCTAAGGCAATCTGTCCCGAAACAAATAGCAAGTTTCCTAATAAAGTGGCTTGGCTATAAGGACCTATGGGGGCAGGTGCGTTTGTATTCAAAACAATTTCTTTCATATTTTTAGTTTCAATTTTTATTCTACGGTAACAGATTTTGCCAAGTTTCGTGGTTTATCTACATCACAACCACGCATTATGGCAATATAATAAGATAAAAGTTGTAACGGAATAACAGACAAAAGTGGAGTGAGCATTTGATGAGTGGCAGGAATTTCGATAGTATAATCAGCCATTTCTTTGATATTTTTTTCGCCTTCTGTAACAATTGCAATCACTTTTCCTGCTCTTGCTTTCACTTCTTGTATATTTGAAACTATTTTTTCATAAATTCCGTCTTGCGGAGCAATAAAAACTACGGGCATTTCTTTGTCAATCAAAGCAATCGGGCCGTG
This sequence comes from Bacteroidota bacterium, assembly GCA_004293265.1. Taxonomy (GTDB): domain Bacteria; phylum Bacteroidota; class Bacteroidia; order Cytophagales; family Microscillaceae; genus RDXZ01. Next base: position 42,347 of record RDXZ01000041.1, read on the forward strand.
TTTCATTTCTGCGGCAGGGTATCCTTCTGCGTGAATATATGAAATTTCTTTTAATTTTAAAGCACCTTCGAGAGCGACAGGAAAATTATTACCACGACCTAAATACAAAAAATTAGTAGCATCTTTGAATTTAGAAGCAATTTTTTCTATTTTATCACTTACTTCTAATGCTTTTTGAATTTTTTGAGGTATTAATTCTAATTCTGTCAAAATTTCTCTAAATTCACTTTCAGCAATAATTCCTTTTTTGTGAGCAATCATCAAAGCCATCATCGTCAAAACAGATAGTTGTCCTGTAAATGCTTTTGTACTTGCGACTCCAATTTCAGGTCCTGCGTGTATATATACGCCTGCGTCTGTCATACGTGGAATCGATGCACCTACCACATTACACACGCCAAATATTTTTGCTCCTTTTGATTTTGCTAATTCGATGGCGGCTAAAGTGTCTGCTGTTTCTCCTGATTGAGAAATGGCAATAATTACGTCATTTTCTTTGATAATCGGATTTCTATAACGAAATTCTGATGCGTATTCAACTTCTACAGGAATACGTGCATATTCTTCGAATAAATATTCAGCCACTAAACCTGCGTGCCAAGATGTACCACAACCTAAAATAATAATTCTGTCTGCAGTTAAAAGTCTATTCATATATTCGGACAGACCGCCCAAGGTCAAAGTTCCTTCATCAGCATTGACTCGTCCTCTCAAACTATTGGTAACAGATTTTGGTTGTTCGAATATTTCTTTCAACATAAAATAAGGATAACCGCCTTTTTCGATGGCTTCCAAACTCATTTCTAAGGTATGAATATAAGGCGTTTTGATGGTAGAATCTAAATTTTTGATAGTTAAATTACCATCACGAATGACCGCAATTTCTAAATCATCTAAATAAATTACTTCGTTGGTATATTCAATAATTGGTGTAGCATCAGAGGCGATAAAATATTCTCCTTCATCTTTTCCTACTCCAATCACCAACGGACTTCCTTTTCGTGCCGCAATTAAAGTTTGTGGAGAATTTTTTGACATTACCACAATAGCATACGCCCCGATGACCTTTTGTAAGGCAAATCTAACAGACTCTTCCAAAGAAGCTTGCGTATTTTTTTGAATATCCTCTATAAAACTAACTAAAACTTCTGTATCTGTTTGGCTTTCAAATTGGTATCCTTTGTTGATAAGGTCTTGTTTGATAGCATTATAATTTTCAATAATTCCGTTGTGAACAATTACCAAATCTTTATTGTTGGAATAATGAGGGTGCGCATTGATGTCATTAGGTTCTCCATGTGTTGCCCAACGCGTATGTCCAATGCCTGTATTTCCATCTAATTTTGCGTGTGTTAAAGACTTTTTGAGGTCATCGACCTTTCCTTTTTTCTTATACACATTCAAGTCACCATTTAAAAGAGCGATTCCTGCACTATCATATCCACGATATTCTAATCGTTCTAAACCACCTATGATAATAGGATAAGCGTTTTTATGTCCTGTATAACCAACAATTCCGCACATAAATAATATTTTTTTAAGTATTTTTAATTGTATTTCGTATAAAATAACCTTAATTTTGTAGAATAAGGAAAATTATTTGTTCCGTTGTCATTTAAAATAATCATTCTTGATACTTCCCAAGCCGTAACTCCCGGTCTGACTATCAAAGATTTATTTAGATTTGAACCTGAATAAATACTTTGAATATAAGACGTAAGCGGGATTCTATATTCCAAATCTCGTGAGTTAAAACTAACCACAGGAGATTGTGAGCCTTGTGGAAACGCATAAATAGGTACTACCGTTCCAAATTGATTAGTGAAAGTCAAAGATTCGTTTGTAGCATTGCTTTGAATTAATACAATATTTCTTGGAGTAGAATACACATCTGCACTATTGGGAGCAATTTTTATCACTAACTCTGCTCGGTTGATAGCAATAGTTCCTTGATTACGTAAATTTTGTAAAGTTGGGAATGATAATTTGGCTAAATAATTTACACCTGCTTGCACAAAAACACGATTATTGCTTGCTGAGGCTAATTTTGCTTGCAAAGGCGTATTCATATCATCTAAAAAAGTACCTGCATTTCTTACGCTTGTAATTTGATTAAATCTTGCATTGACAAAAAAAGTTTGAACAAAATTGTTCAATTTATCAGGTGCGCCCGTTTGTGTTTGTGGAGCAGTATAATACACCATCAATCTACTAAAATTGACGGCAATTTGTGGATTATTAGAAGCCTCAAAACCCATTACTGCGGCATTATCATTGACATCAGGCACTAAAACTAAACCTTTGAGTGTTGTAAGAAAATCAGCTTTTGAGGAATTATTTTTGGCTAAGTTAAATACATCTGTTTTAAAAACAGAATTTGGAATAGGCATACGCATAAAACCATTCGCCAAAATTCTCCCTCCTTTGATAGACAAAGAAGTAATCGGAGTGGGGTCATAAGCCAAAGTATTTTTATTGGTATATTCCACACTTTCGTCTAAGGTTTCTGTCAAACGATGCAAACGAAAAGTTTGTACTTTTGTTGTGTCAGCGTAATAATTATAGACTGGAAACTCAATAGACAAAGAATCAAAAACCAAATCTTTGTCGTATTTAGTGAGTGAAATACCACTTGGGGCAGGTGACACTTGAAAAAAAGTTCTACTTGTTACTTTTCCAAACGCATTATCGTTGTATTGTCCACACAAAAGCGTAATAGAAGTATTGGTAGGTAAATCTTTACCGACAATTGTAGATGCCTCAACAGGTAATTCTGTGTAAATAGTTTCTACACTTTGCTGGTCTACCAAATTAAAACCAATATCCGTTGCTTTTTCGCAAGCAAACAATAAAAGTACAGAAAAAAGGATTAAAAATAGTTTATTTTTGTTATACGGTAACGTATTCATGTCTTAAAGTTCCATACAATGCTTCATATTCTTCGTAAGAATGTTCTTCGTGTATGTTTTCATTTTTGAGTTTATATTCATTAAATATTGTTTCTGTTAAGGCATCTAAATTTGTTTCACCTTTTATTATCACGTCTGCGTTTTCAAAACCTAATCTTAAAAAACCTTCATAATTACAAGTTTGTAAAGGTAAAAGCATTTCATCTGTTACATCAATTATTTTCACTTTTTCGGGCATATCCGCAGGAAAAACGTGAGAAAAAGCACTTGCAAATACACTAAATACAGTTTTTGTATTTCTAAATACGGGGTCTTTTCTATAGCCTGTTTTTAAATACAAAGGAATTAGGCTCGAAATCCAATCGTTGCAATGAATAACATCTGGCGACCAGCCTAATTTTTTGATAGTTTCTAACGTACTTTTACAAAAAAAGATGGCTCTTTCATCATTGTCCTCAAAAAAACCTTCGTTTTGAGTGCTATCATTATAAAAAAGTGCTTTTCTTTGAAAAAAATCTTCATTATCAATAAAATAAACTTGTAACTTAGCATTAGGAATGGAAGCCACTTTGATTACTAAAGGTTTTTCATCATCTCCCACACTGATATTAATACCCGAAAGCCTGACGACTTCGTGTAATCTGTTTTTTCTTTCGTTAATGAGTCCAAATCTTGGTACTATTATCCTAATCTCTGCTCCACGCTCTTGCATGTTTTGAGAAAGGTGGCGTATAAATTCACTAATTTCTGTCGCTTGCAAAAAAGGACTAACCTCACTTGCTACATATAAAATACGGATTTTTTCCATAAACACTTGCGTCTTAATTATTTTTTTGAAAGATAAACATTCTCTAAATTAAGGTGCAAAGGTAGTAATTTTATTCTAATTTTTTATGTTTTTAAGCATATTTTTAATAAAATACTCTTAAAATATCATTATTTTTGTTTCTTAGACTTAAAAATCGTTGAATAGTTGCTTTATTTTTTTATTTTTATTTTTTATAACTATTTAATTTTATCAATAAAACGTATTATTTTTTAGTTTAAAAAGAATTTTGTATAAATGTGGACGCTTGCACAAGATAATATACACATCGGAAATTGGTTTTGGGGTATTGTTTTTCGTTTTCCCCGCGTTTCACGTGGGGCTATTGAAGTTCAACCTCTATCGAGGTTGTGCTAAAATATCAAAACCACTTTCTGATGTGTATAGTTACAAATTAAATATAAAAATCAATTTGGAATTATCAAAATAAATAATTATTTTTGCGAGTGTGAAAAAATAGGGCATTGCTGTTAATGTAATGTTTTGTCCTGCTGAACGAAGTGAAGCAACTGCTTGTTGAAAGGCGTTTGGTGAACGAAATTGCATATTTTTCGCTTCGCTCAAAAAGACAAAAATATTACATTTGTAGCATTACCAAAAAATAAATCACATACCAAAAAAATAACTTTCTATTCAAAAAAACAAAAAAAAATGATTTTAGATGGCAAACAAACTTCTATCGAATTACAAAATAAAATGGCAATAGAAGTCCAAAATCGAAAAGAAAAAGGATTGAAAATTCCACATTTAGCCGCCGTTTTGGTCGGTAAAGATGGTGCAAGCCAAACTTATGTCAATGCAAAAGTAAAGGCTTGTGAACAAATTGGGTTTCAATCTACGCTTATTCATTTACCAAAAGAAACAACAGAAAACGAACTTTTAGCACAAATCGAAACGTTAAACCAAGATGAAAATATTGACGGATTTATTGTTCAATTGCCGTTGCCTGCACATATTAATGTCGATAAGGTTTTTCAACAAGTAAAACCTGAAAAAGATGTTGATGGATTTCATCCTATTAATGTAGGACGAATGGTTAAAAATCTGCCTGCGTATATTTCTGCCACGCCATTAGGAATTTTAATGTTATTAGAAAAATATAATATTGAAACAGCAGGAAAAAAATGTGTTGTTTTAGGAAGAAGTCAAATAGTTGGGTTGCCTATGAGCATTTTATTGGCACGCAATACAAAAATAGGAAATTGTACCGTTACGCTTTGTCATAGTAAAACATCTGATGTTAAAAAACATACTTTAGACGCTGATATTATTGTTGTAGCATTGGGAATTCCAGAATATTTAAAAGATGATATGATTAAAAATGGGGCAGTCGTGATAGATGTAGGTATCACACGCATTGATGATTTGAGCAAAAAAAGTGGTTTTAAATTATTAGGTGATGTAGATTACCAAAATGTTGCTCCAAAATGTAGTGCTATTACACCTGTGCCGGGCGGGGTAGGACCGATGACCATTACCGCTTTGTTATATAATACATTATTAGCTTGCAAAAAAGAAATTTACTTATAATTTTTAGTTACAATGAATACAAAGAAATATTTTATTTTGATTATTTTGATGTCTTTGTCGTTTTTGATATTGGCACAAAAAAGTGAAATTGTTACCACTGAAAAAGAAGGTAATATTATTCATTTTCATTTCAACAATCCTAATCCTTACCCGATTTCTGTGTTGCTTGATTTTACAGAACTAAAAAATATGACTGCAAACAAGCAAATTCCTTTTAAAGTCGTATTGAAAGCAAATCAATCGCGTGAAAAAGTAATTACGATTACGCCCAAAAACAAAAATTCGCATAGTTATAGATATACATTTAAGACAATGAATGGTGATTGTAATAAAAAACATAACGAAAAATATGCTTATCGATTGCCTTTTGAAAAAGGAAGTAAGTTTAGAGTAATGCAAGGATTTTTTGGTACTTTTTCACATCAAAAGCAACACGCCATAGATTTTGATATGCCAATTGGAACAAAAATTGTGGCGGCAAGAGAAGGTATAGTCATTCAGACAAAAGATGACTCAAATAAAAGAGGAACGACCAAAGAGTTTGCAGAAGACGGCAATTATATTCGAATTTTACACAATGATGGTACTACTGCTAGCTATTTTCATTTACGAAAAAACGGCGTAGAGGTAAAAGTAGGTGATGAAGTAGAAAAAGGACAATTTATTGGGTATTCAGGCAATACAGGCTGGTCAACAGCCCCTCATTTACACTTTGTAATTTATCAAAATAGTTTTGAAAAAGCTGAAACTGTACCTTTTCTTTTTGAAACTTCCCCCAAAAAATTAGAAGAAGTTAAAAAAGATAAATTTTATACGGCATTTTAAAAATATTAATAACTAAATCTCGTGCAAATGTAGATGTTTGTATGAGATTTAGTTGTGTGTAAACATTTTATATTTGCATAATTACAAATACTGATGTTAATATTTTGGTACTCTGACAATTTTAGTGAAAATTTAGAGATTTTTTAATTTCATTATTTTGACTAAAATTGTCAGGTATTTTTTTTTATTTTTTACTTTCTAAACTTTGATATAATTTAATCTGACGTTTGAGTGCAGTTAGTTTTGCATCAGCTTCATCGATTTGTTTTTGAACTTCGGTACGTAACTTATCCGCCTTGTTAGATTTTGCTAAAAAGCCCATATTATTTCTCAAAGTGTCAATATCAGTTTCTATTTTTTGAATTTTTCTACGCAAAGTAGAAGAGCGTTCTTGTACTCTTTTTTGAGAAGTAGCACTTTCACCAAAAGTAGATAATTCGACAGCAATTTGTATTTTTTCTTTCTCTTCGTCTGAAACAGGTAATTTTAGAACTGCATCTGATAAAATTTTATCAAATTTTTCTTGGATAGAATCTTTGTGTTTACGAGGCACAAAACCGATGCTTCTCCATTCTTTGATAAATTCTTGTAACTTTTCCTCGTGATTGTCGCCTTCAACTCCTGTGTATGCACTTACTTTTTCACACAAATCTTTTTTGAGTTTCAAGTTATCTTCGTATATTTTTTCTTGGTCGTTAAATTGTCCTCTTACTTTTTCAAAATAGCTATCACAAGCCGTTTTAAATCTATCATAAATTGATTGTTGTTGTTTTTGAGGCACAGCACCAATTTCTTTCCATTGTCTTTGCAAGCCTTTCAACTTATCAGCGATTTCGTTTTTAGTAGATTCTTCACTTTTTGCTAAAGTTTCTGCTTGTTCACACAAAGCAATTTTTTTAGTCAAATTTGCGTCCCTTTCTGCATCAAGAACTTGAATAAAAGCATTTTTATTAGCAAAAAAAGCTTTAAAAGACACCCAAAACTTACGACTTGATTCCTTAATTGCTTCTCTTGGGATAAAACGAATTGCGTCCCATTCTTTTTGAATATCTAACAATTCTTTTGTTTTATCATTCCATTCTGTTATTTTTTGTGATTTAAAAGAAATATAAGGTAATATTTTTTCGTATAAAGCATCTTTTTTTGCTAAGTTTTGTGCTTTTTCACTGTCTTCACCTTTTTGTAAATCACGTTTTTTATCATAAATTTTATCTGAAGCCAATTTAAAACGATTCCAGATATTTTCTTGTTCGTCTTTTGGTGCAGGTCCTACGTGCTTAAACTCCTCGTGTAATTCGTTCAAATCTTTTACTGCTTTGCGGATATTTTCAGCATTGATTAACAATTCTGCTTTTTCACAAAGTAATATTTTTTGTTCTAAATTTTTACGGCGGTCAAGTTCACGCAACTCATTATACAAACCTTGTTTGTTATCAAATTGGTCGCACAAAGCTCTGTAATTATCCCAAATTTCGTGAGATTTTGCAGGCGGAACAGCCCCTACATTTTTAAATTCTTTTTGTAATTTTCGGACTTCTCCCAAACTATCTTTTGTTTCGTCTCCTAATACAATAGTTCTGATTTTATCTAAAATAGCCAATTTTGCTTCTAAATTAGAATCTTTTTGTTTTTCTAAATCAGCAATTTGTTGGTATCTTTGTTTTTGAATTTTACCATAAATTTGATAAAATTCTTTTGTTTCTTTGTCCTCTTTATATTCAAAATTATCTTTTTCACCGCCATCACCTACAAAACTTTGCAGCGCGATTTCTTTTTCATTATTGATTAAATCATCAAACAAAGGTTTAATTTCTCTTAAAATACCCCCTGTTTTTTTAAAATTAGGACTTTCTGCCAAACCTTTTATCAATTTTAAAAAGTCTGCTTTTTGAAAATGGTTATAATTTTCGGTGCTTTCTTCAATATCTTCGTGCATTTCGGTTACGATTGCTTCGCTTTCTTGAGCGATAACTTCTGCGTTAGTTTGAGCAGAATCAAGGATTACTTCTTCAGTTGTCATATTACAAAAATAACTCTATCAAAAGAGTACAGGTTACAAATTCAGTGTTACAAATAAAAATTGAGTGCAAATATACAAACTGAAAAAATAAGATAAAAATTTTTTGAATATTATTTTTTAAATTCCCAAAAATCTATCAATTTTATTCCATTTTCTTTCTCCAAAATCCATTCATATTTTCCTTCGGGTACATCTGAAATATCAATCGGAGTAAATTGTTGAGCATTTATAAAAATATTGACGTATATTTGTTGATGATTTATTTTTTTCAAAAAAAGCCTTCCATTTGTTTTATTTCTAACTTTTATCATTTTTTTGTCCGTTGATAATTCGGTTTGAAGTTGCCAATTTTTAGATGTATTTTCATAATATTGTACGCCTCCGCCAGATGTGCCTATGAAAATATCCAATTTTTTATCTTGATTATAATCTTTGAGCGTGATAAAAGGATTTTGTCCTAAGTTTTGAATTAAAATTTTATTTTGACAAGTAATAAATCCTTTTTTGTGAACAAGCAAAGAATCTATCTCGCCATCTCCATCAAAATCTTCAAAAAAAATTTGTGAAATTTTGCCGTCATTTTCAACTAATTCATCGCCTGTTTTTGGCTCGACCATCAAACTATCTTTTTCAAAACGAACTTTTGCATTTTCTCCTATATCAATCATTTCATTTTGTAAAAAATTATCACAAATAAATTGATAATTTGGTTTTTGATTACTGCCCGTATTTTTATAAAAATGCAAAGATTTACTAAAATTAACTTTGTTATTTTTACTGATAAACAAATTGGGAGCCACCAACATATCTATTTTTGCGTCAAAATCAACATCTAAAAAAAATATTGCAGGAAAATTAAACGTTTGAATTGGTTTTGAAATAGGAAAATTAGTGGTCATTTTTTTAAATTTTGGTTTTTGATTATTGCCTTCGTTCAAAAAAACATACAAATTTTGACAAGCGGCATCTCCAATCAAAATATCTAATTTTTTATCTCCATTGACATCAAAAAGATGAATAGTTGAGCCTGCGTGTGCGTCTTTTGTAAGTCCTGAAAATAAAACTTCTCCACCACCTTTTCCTTTTGGTTTTTCACAATTTTCAAAATAAAATTCACCACATTCTAAACCTTCGTGTAAGTTTGCCCAACAAGATGTTTTTTGTTTAAATAATAGTTTTTCTTTATTGTTTTTTGGAGTAATATTTTCGTGTAATTCTATATTTTTTCCTTGCCAATATTCAAAAGTAATTATATCCAAATCGCCATCATTGTCTATATCTACAATGGCAGGAATATCTGTGAGTGGAATGTTTAGCGTATATAAAATATCTGTTTTTTTAGTTTGAATTTCTTCGATAAAAAGGTCAAATTTGACTTTATTTTCAATTTTTTTTTGTTTATAAATACTTACTCCTAAAAAAAAATTATTTGTAAAAATATCTTTCAAACCATCATTATCTACATCAATCAATACAATCCAACCTTGACAAGTAGGAAATATTTTTTCAAATTGTGGGGCATATTCATATTGATTATTTTTAGCTAAAAAAGTTAAAAAACGATAATTACTTCTATCAAAAATAACTAAATCTTCTTTTGAATCTAAGTCTAAATCTATGGAATAAATTTGAGGAGAATTAAAACCGCCTGCACTTCCCAAACGCAATATTTCGCCTTTTTGATTTTTCAAAGGTATATTTTTATACTCAAAAACAATATCTTGAGAAAAAATAGAAAAATAAGTAGAGAAATAAATAAACAAATAAAATAATAATAAACGTTTTTTTTTCATAAGGAAAAGAAAATATTGGTAAAAATATAATTATTAACTATAAAATATCTTGCTGTAAAAATTTTGTATGTATTTGAAATTTTAAAAAAAATATGTATTTAGACAACCAATTCGCCCCTGCTTGTGTCCCACAAGCAGTCGTCGTTGGTGTAAGATTTGTTTGTTACAATATTCGCTTGTGG
>RDXZ01000250.1 GCA_004293265.1 Bacteroidota bacterium
CGTTCCTCTGCCTATCAGCGAATCTCGCGGAACGCTCACAGGAAAATATGCCGCCAAAGATAAAATCACTTCTTCAGCCGTTGATTTATTGGGTGAGGAGGCAATCACAAGACTTTTACACATCACAGACACACACAATCCATATCGTTTCGATTTGCGTAGAGGTGCGCTGGCACGCGTAGCGGGTGGAGGAATTCATTTTGCAGATGAAATTTTTAAAAATAAAAAAGATTTAATTCAGGTGTATTTAGGAGTAATTCAAAACAGAACCATCGAAATGGAAGGCTTCAAATGGCCTTTGGATAGTCTGATTATTGCCACAAGTAATAATGCTGAATTTGGACGATTTTTGGAAGAAAAAGAGCAAGCCCCTATTATTGATAGATGCCGTTTGTGTTATATGTCCCATAATACAAACTATCATTTGCAACAAAGATTAACTTCTTTTTCGATTGGAAGCCACGAAAAAACAACTTTTTCAGGAGAAAAATTACACTTAGACCCAAACCTTAACTATGCTCTTTCGGTGGCGGTTACTTTGACTCGAATGCCTAATTCTGATAAATTAAACCCAATTGAGATGATGAAATTAGCCGCAGGCGAAGTCGCAGGCGAAAAAAGTGTCAAAACTTTAACCGAAATTATCAATGACTTAAATGCTGAGCCTGATGTTACCAAAAGATTTGGACAAAGAGGTTTGGGACACAGAAATTTGGGGCGTGCTATCCAAATTTTATTAGAAAAATCTGAAACCCAAGAAGGAAAATGTATGTACGCAGGTGATGTTTTCAAAGCATTAGAAACGGTCATTTTGGATTATGTACGTGACGCACAAGAGCAAACAAAATATCTAAAAGATTTAAAAATCGCCAAAGAATTGCACCGAAAAAATGTAATGACTGCCATTTTTAATGCCTATATGGACGAACCCGCCGCTATTCATAAAGACGTTTTGAATTATGTCAATATGATTATTGGTATTGATGCCAAAAATTTGGGAGCAAGCAAAATATGGAGTTATAGAGACCCTCAAACTCAAAAAATCGTTTCTTTGAAAATTGATGAAACTTTTATTGATATGGTGGAGGAAAGATTAGGACTAAAAAGCAGAGAGCAAAAACAAAGCTACAGAACAACTATTTCTAAAATATATGGGCAAAAAATGATGCAAGAGCCTGATTATGATTTTATGGATAATAACGATTTGGTAAAAGCCGTTACTGATGTGAGATTAAAATCTGACGTGGCAGGTGCAGGAAGTTTGGTCGGTGCGTTATCAAATCGTACCAATGACGAAAACCAAAAATTATACAATCGAATGTTGGATACAATGCAAAATAAATTAGGTTATTGTCATACTTGCGCACTCAAAACGATAGAATATTTTTGTACCACAGAAGATAATAATTGATTTTTTGTGTTTAACTTTCCAAAAGTTTTTAACTTTTGGAAAGTTTTGTGTTAATGCTTTGCCAAGTGTACTTTTATTAAAAATTTAGAAATAAATCCTATTTTCAATCCAAAAAACAAAACAATACCATGAAAATTCATTATGTTTTACATATTCCTCACCCACATACACACGAGTTTGAAGTAGATATTTTTATTGAAAATTATTCAAAAGAACAAAAAAAAATAGTTTTTAAACTTCCTGTTTGGACTCCGGGTTCTTATTTGATAAGAGAATATGCCAAAAATATTTATGAGGTGGAAGCGTATCAAAATGATAAAAAAATTGCTACTAAAAAAATAAATAAAAATACTTGGGAAGCAGATATAAGCCAAAATAACACTGACAAACTCAAAATTTCTTACAAAGGTTATGCTTTTGAACACTCTGTCCGTACCAATTTTATTGATTCTTCACATGCTTTTTTAAATCCTGCGGCAACTTTTATGTTTTTTCCTGAGGCTTTGGCTTTTGAAAATGAACTCACATTGGAAATCAAAAAACCAACGCAATTTGAACACATCATTACGCCACTTATCCAAAATGATAAAAAATATTATGTTGCCAAAAACTTTGATGAGTTGGTAGATAGTCCAATAGAAATTGGAAATTCTTTGTTGTTTGAGGTTGATTATCAAGGAATTATACATCAATTTGCCTTTCATCAATTAGAACCTTCTGAGGATAAATTGAAACAAATCAAAAAAGATTTTTATAAAATTATCCACGAAGCAACCGAAATTTTTGGACAAAATCCTTGTCAAAAATATACAACCATTGCACATTTTACCGAAGATAATTATGGTGGTTTGGAGCATTTGTCAAGCACCGCATTGATTCATCAACGAAATATTTTTGAATTAGAAGAAAATTATATCGATTTTTTGACTTTATTTGCTCACGAGTATTTTCATTTATGGAACGTAAAAAGGCTTTGCCCTGATGCGTTATGGAAGTTTGATTATGAAAACGAAAACTATACACGACTTTTGTGGCAGGCAGAAGGTTTTACCTCTTATTTTCAAGATTTGATAATGAGAAAAGCAAACTTAATCACTCCCGAAGAGTTTTTAGAGGAGCAACAAAAAAGAATACAAACCATTGAAAATCAATATGGTAACAAAATTCAATCTGTAGCAGAATCGAGCCTTGATGCTTGGATAAAAGGATATAGACCAAACGAAAATTCTCAAAATACTACGATTTCTTATTATGTAAAAGGGGCTATTTTAGCACTTTGGTTCGATATTATGATTTTAGAAAAATCAAATGGAGAACAAAATATCGAACATTTATTAAAAGAAATGTATCAATATTTTTATCTCGAAGCCAAAAAAGGTTTTGATGAAAACGAACTAAAATCATATTTAGAAAAATATACTAAAGAAAATTTAACAGATTTTTGGCAGGATTATATTGAGGGAACAAAAGAAATTCCATACACAGAAATTCTCGAAAAAATAAATATCATACTCGAAAAAGAACCAAAAAATAAAGTTGATTTAGGAGTCAATGTTGATAATCAACTTCGAATTACGTTTGTAAAAAGAAATGGAAACGCTTTTCACGCAGGTTTGCAAGTCAATGATAAAATTATTGCTTTGGATAACCAAACCTACAAAGAAAAAGAATTAGTAAAAATATTGGAGCAAAAAAAGCCAACAGAAAAGGGAGTTTTTACTATTATTCGCAATGGTTTGATGTTAAATATTCCGATTGTTTTTCAACTTTCTATCGAAACATCTTATAAATTAAGAAAAAAAGACGATAATTTTCATTTGTTATGGGAAAAATGGGCAAGGATTCCTTCAAAATCAAAAAATACTCCTTTTTCAAAATTGGCAGATATTTATAAATAGATTATAACTTTTTTTAATTATTATTCATTAGGAAAAGAAATTAAATAATCTGATATTTTATACCAACAAAAGTAGTGTAACAGAACTTTGTTCACAATGTAATAACGAAATTCGTTATTGATAGA
>RDXZ01000251.1 GCA_004293265.1 Bacteroidota bacterium
TTATACGGAAAATAAAAACTGTAGCACACACTTTTAGTGTGTGGACACACACTAAAAGTGTGTGCTACAGTTCTCAATAGAAAAATCGTATAAATCTTAATAGAACCAACAATTTTAAATAATAAAAATAAAAATAAATAATAAAAATTATGAGAATTACCTATAATTCACCTATTGTTCTGACCTATACATTGATTTGTACGTTGATTATTGTATTGGATTCGCCTTTTTCTGCTTCAGTAATAGCCAATGGAAAAGCAATAGCAGAACCGGGTTCGATTTGTAAAAATTTTTTTATGGTTTATCCTTTTGGAACAACTATGATGGATTTATATAATCCTTTGACTTATTTTCGTTTGTTTTCTCACGCATTAGGGCATGCAGGTTGGGAGCATTTAGTAGGTAATTTTACTTTTATTTTGTTATTAGGTCCGATTTTAGAAGAAAAATATGGTAGTAAAATGGTCGGTACAATGATTTTTGTTACTGCTTTTGCGACAGGACTTTTAAACGCTTTTTTCTTTCAAAGTGGTTTGTTAGGCGCAAGTGGAATTGTATTTATGATGATTTTGTTGGTTTCGTTTACCAATGCCAAACGTGGTTCTATTCCATTGACTTTTATTTTGATTGCTTTGTTATATTTAGGAAAAGAAATTTATAGTGCCGCTTTTGTGAACAACCAAACTTCAGAATTTGCCCATATTATTGGTGGTTTATTTGGTGGTTTTTTTGGATATATGCTTCACAATATGCCTGAAAAAAAAGTATCTAATGACAATATGACAGGTTTATAAATAGATATTGCTCGATAAATAAAAAAACGCTTACAAAATTATTTTTTGATAAGCGTTTTTTTTTATATTTTTAAAAAATTGAATATTTTAATAATTTCGTGCAAACTTGGAAGATTGCATCAAAATAACGCAAATAGTTACTATTTTTTTAAAGATTTCTAAAATACAAGCAAGTAGTTCTTAGGTCTTTAAATGCTTTGGTATCTTTCAATTCTTTTTTAAGTTTCAACAAACTTTTTCTATGTTTTGGGTCATAAGTAGGTGGAATAAAAGAAAACGAATCCCCTGAAAAATCTAAATAATAAATATTTTGTTCACATCTTCCTGCCATCATCAAGGCTTGTGCAAGCATTTCATTGTCGTTTGTTTTGGTAAAAGCAGTGATGGCTCTTTCAAAATAATATTTTGCTTTTGACATTTCTGCGTATATATTTGTTCTAAAAACAGTATTTGGATTGGTTTTCATTTCTTTGGCAACAGAAAAATCTGTTCCACTTCTATAATAATCAATTGCTTCCCAACTATTTCCAAAATGTGAAATATTATAATAAGCCGTTCCTAATTGAAGCAAATATTGTCCTTGTTCGAGGTTATTTTTTTCTGTCAATTTTTTTAAATTTAATATTTTTTGGGCTAATGTCATTCGGTTATATTTTCCTTTTTCGGTTGATGGCGGACAATTTTCGAAACAATCTTTGGTATGTATTTGAAAAGGATCATTTTCAATTTTTTTCAATTTATTGGCTGCGATAGATTGATAGGCTTTGATTGCTTCTTCTAATTTATCTTCTGCAAACAAAAAAGTTGCTTTCATTTCGTTCAAATCTTGTTCAGGATTTTTATCGGTTAATTTTTCTTTGAGCATATCTTTTTCCAAAGTTGTCATTTTTTTCTTTGCCACCATATCCAACAAACTATTGACTTGTGCTAAGTTTCCGTTTGTTTTGAGGTTATAAACATCATTTTTTAAAATAAATGCTTTTCCTACATTGCCTTGATTTTGGTATAATTTTGAGAAAGCATTTTTAGTAAAATCTAACAAATGTCTATGATTAGTTGCTTTTACTTTTGGATAAATATCTTCTTCTATGCTGTCATCAACATTTTTTAATTCAGAAATTTGTAAAGCCAATTGAAAAACATTGATTTTATTTTTTAAATACTCGTCTTTTGTTTTGCTGGCAATATCTTGATAAATTGCTTTTGCTTTTGCAGGTTTTCCTGTTACATATTCTAAATAAGCACCACCTAAACGAAATATCTCAAGGTTTTTCAGTTTATTTTCAGTAATCGTAAAAGAAATAAAACTTTTTAAAGATTCTGCTTTTTTGATAGCATTGGCAGTTTCATCACCTTGGTAGTTTTTGACAAAAAGTAAATTTTTATTCAAATCAATATCCAACAAATCATATTCTAATTTATTGATTTCTCTTGCCAACATATAAGGTAGTTTTTCAGATTTTGGCGCAATATCATATACATTTTTAATTTCTTCTACGCCATTTGCATTGGTAGCCAAAGAGCGAATAAAATATAAAGTTGCTTTTTCATCGTTGTTTTTACACAAGCCCATTGCATTGTCCCAATCATTTTGTCCATATATTTTGATACTTAAATAAGAACTTGCTTGTTTGCTTGGGCATAAATCAAAAATTCTTGAGAATAAATACAAAGATTCTCCGATATTTCCTTTGCTATACAACGCACCTGCT
This sequence comes from Bacteroidota bacterium, assembly GCA_004293265.1. Classification (GTDB taxonomy): domain Bacteria; phylum Bacteroidota; class Bacteroidia; order Cytophagales; family Microscillaceae; genus RDXZ01. The sequence continues at coordinate 2,507 of RDXZ01000251.1, forward strand.
TTGTGTGATAAAGCCCAATATTTGATAACAGAAGTAGTTTTTTCTTCTATTGGTTTTACCATTTCGTCATAAAATCTAATTACTTTGTCGTATTGTTTTGAATAATGTGCCATACGCAAAGCTTGATAAGCAAAACGAATTTTTAAGAATGGATTAGAGCCTTTTTCGTTGTAATATTTTTTACCTGCGTCAGCGAGCCATTTTATTTTTTCCATATCTTTTTTTGTATTTTCTTCTCCCCATTCATTCGGTTTTGCGGCTTGCATTTCACAAGTTTTAGCAAAAAATAAATAATCGATAGCATCTAAATCTTTATTTTTTTGCCAAATTTTGATGACATCATTATTTTTTAATTTATTATCTAATATTTTTCCATCAGTAATAAATGCTCTAATTTTTTGCATATCATCAGCAGAGGATTCATAAATAATTTTTTTCAAATCAGCATCATTTACTTTTCCTAAATAACTTTTCCAATCTTCCATATTAGCCGAAAAAGTGCTGTCGCTTTTCCAACGAAAATCAGACATTTCAGCAAAAGAAATTGGCTCAAAAAATTGGTAGTTAATAATTTCGTTTGGGTCTCCGCCTGCACACGCAAGCAAATCTAAATTTTTTTCGGGACGCAATATAAACGCACTCCAAAGCAATAAACCTACATAAAGTGAGATAGATTTTATTTTTCGTAACATATTTTTGTATTTTTTTTTTTGTATTTTTTAGAATTGATAATAAAATATTGTTTTGCAAATGTAATGATTTATTTTGAAATTGAATATAAAAATTTTGATAATATTTTAAAACGCACTAAATTTATAATTATTTTGTAACTATTTAGGTTATTTCGGTGCAAGCGTGGACGCTTGCACCAGTGAGTATCTCGTGCAAGCGTCCACGCTTGCACGAAGTTCAAAATAATAATTTTAT
>RDXZ01000252.1 GCA_004293265.1 Bacteroidota bacterium
ATTACCCAATCGCAAGTATTTGTGGCTTGTTGTGCATAATGAAAACCTTGTTGTACGGGTGTAAATTTATCAAGCCTTTGATTTTGTGGTTTATCCAAATGAATACTTAATTTTTTGACTTCGATGGCTACTTTGATGATTGGTTTTTTTTGTACGCCAAAAAAACCTAACAAACTATCTGCTATTGAGCCGTCAGGAAGTTTAAATTCTTTTTCTAATTTCCATTCATTTGCATCACCTTGATAATCAAGCACTTGTACAAATATTTTTTCTAAAAATTCACTTTTTTGTTGTTCTTCTGTCCGTTGTGCAACTTTTCCGCTTTTCAAGTCATTGTACCAATCCAAAAGTATTTTGACTTTATTTTCTAAGTCGTTTATTTTATTAAAAAATCGTTGTACTTCTATTTTATTTTCGGCTAAGAATTTAGAAGAAAAAATAGTATTGTATAATTGCATTTTGTTTAATTTTATTTATTTATTTTTTTGGCAAATATAGTATTTTTTTTGATAAATAAGTATATATATTAAGAATTTGTTTAATTTTTATTCTTTTTTATAGACAAAAAAATACACTCCTTAAAAAGTAGCAATACTTGTTTTTTCTATTATTTTTGCAGGTTCTATCACACATTCTGCAATAAAATTGAGTCGATAGTCCAACGATTGAGCCATTTCTGTTCCAAATTCTATCAACTTTTCTATATTTTCCTCTGACGCATCGTCCATTTGGCTTTCGTTGATTTGTCTAATATTATTTACTGCATTTGCTTCTAATCTGTGATATTGATAAGGAACTTGTGCGGCTTTGAAAAGTGAACGCAAGTGAAAGTCGGTAGTGTCATTTACGCCTGCCATCATAATATCAATCAAAGGTTTTGCCCAAGTCAATGCGCCCCAATTTTTCATTTTTTTGGCATTATAACCTTCGGAACGTTTGACATCAGTTCCCAAAGAAACGAAAAATAAATCTTTGGTAGAATATCCTTTTTGAGTATCTGGATTGATAATTTCTTTGTTTTCAGTATAAGCACACAACGCAGGATTATTAGCAAAAACTCCTCCATCTATCAAGTTATAAGTTACGCCTGTGAGTGATTTTATGGTGGCTAATTCGAAATAAGTAGGGGCGGCTGAGGTCGCTCTACATACATCTTTCAAATAAAAATCATATCCTTGTCGGTGGGTGGCATCTTCTTGTGAGAAAATAAAAGCACTTCTTCGCTCTACATCATAAGCAGTGATAATACAAGGTTTTTTTAAATTTGCGAGGCGAATATTTGCAAAATATTCTTCTAAAATATTTTCCAAAGGCGTTGCATTATACAATTCGTCTGCTAATCCGCCTAATGTTGTTATTTTTTGCCAAATATTAGAATGAAAAATTTGATTACCAAAATTTTTATACAAATTGAGTGCGTCTTCTGCGGAATATTTTGATTTTGTTGGGTCATTTTCATCGGGGCATAAAAGAATACTTGTCAAAATTCCGCCTGTGCTTGTTCCTGCAAAAAAATCAAAAAAATCGGACAAACGAGCAGCGCCATTGCCTGTCAAAGTTTGTATTTTTTTTTCCAAAGCCACCAAAATTGTTGCAGGCACGATGCCTCTAATTCCTCCTCCGTCTATTGATAAAATTCGTTTCATAGTTTTTTTAGTTGATAAGTTTTTCAAAGATAAAATTCATATTTGTATAGTCTTTTTTGTTTAAAAAAACTGGTAATGCTACAAATTAATGTTTTTGTCGTTTTGAGCGAAGCGAAAAATATGCGATTTCGTTTACAAACCACCTTTCACAAGCAGTTGCTTCACTTCGTTCAGCAGGACAAAGTATTACATCAACAACACTACCAAAAAACCTATCAAAAGTAAGTGTTTTGATAGGTTTTTATATTTTATTGTTAAGAAATTAAAATTTAAAATACCTAAAATCGTGATTTTTTGGTAACTGAATTAAAAATTCATACATTAATTTAATACAATCTTCCACATCATCTTTGTGTGCCGTTTCGACTGTGGTGTGCATATATTTTAAGGGCAGAGAAATTAAAGCCGAAACAACGCCACCATTTGAATAAGCAAAAGCATCTGTATCTGTACCACTCATACGCGACCTTGCATCTCTTTGAAACTGAATTTTATTTTTTTCTGCTACATCAATCAACATATCACGAAGATTATTTTGCATCGAAGGAGCATAACTTAAAACGGGTCCTTCACCTGCTTTGGTAGCACCTTCTTTGATTTTATTATATCCTAAGGGTGAAAAAGTATCGTGGCAAACATCAGTACAAAGTGCTACGTGAGGCTTGATAGTATCTGCCATCATTCTTGCTCCATACAAACCAACTTCTTCTTGTACCGAATTGACAACATATAAAGTATAAGGCAATTCGATTTTATTTTCTTTCAATCTTTTGACTACTTGTGCAATGATATATCCGCCCATTCGATTATCCAAAGCACGCCCTACATAATAACGATTATTTAACTCAAACAAATCGGCTTCAAAAGTTACGACAGTACCCACGTGAATACCCATTTCTAAGACTTCTGCTTTTGATTTTGCTCCTACATCAATAAAAATATTATCTAATTCTGGTTTCGGATCATTTTTTTCACCTGACCTGACGTGAATAGCAGGCCAACCAAAAACACCTCTTAATTTTTCTTTTTTGGTATGTAAAACTACCCGCATCGAAGGTGCTATCATCGCATCAGAACCACCATTTCTAATGACATAAATATAACCATCATCATTGATGTAGTTTACAAACCAAGAAATCTCGTCTGCGTGTGCTTCTATGACAACTTTATAATCAGTGTTTGGGTTGATAATGCCCGCAACGGAGCCGTAGTTATCAATAATACAATCATCAAAACTTGTTTTGAGATAGTTTAACCATATTTTTTGACCTTCTGATTCAAAACCAGTAGGTGAATTGGCATTCAAATAAGCGTATAAAAACTCTTGTGGATTCATTTTTTATAATTTTTTTCAAAAGTAAAAAATATTTATAAAAAAAACTATTTTTATTAAAAAAATATTGAAAATATTTATTTTTTCAAAATTATTCTTGCTGTAAAAATTTTGCATATATTTGAAATTTTAAAAAAAATATGTATTTAGACAACCCATTCGCTCCTGCTTGTGTCCCACAAGCAGTCGTCGTTGGTGTAAGGCTCGTTTGTTACAATACTCGCTTGTGAGACACAAGCGAGGGCGTAAAATAAAATAATATACGAAAATTTTACAGTAACGAAAATTATTCATATAAAACTCTGCCTGACCTTGAATCACTAAGGAAAGGAAATTAAATAATCTGATATTTTGTACTAACAAAAGTAGTGTAACAGAACTTTGTTCACAACATACTAACGAAATTCGTTATTGATAGATTA
>RDXZ01000253.1 GCA_004293265.1 Bacteroidota bacterium
CTATCAATAACGAATTTCGTTATTACATTGTGAACAAAGTTCTGTTACACTACTTTTGTTGGTATAAAATATCAGATTATTTAATTTCTTTTCCTTATATATTTTTGTTTTAATTTTATTTTTTTATCTCTCGTCTAACAACAACTTATATTTTATTTTGAAAAAAAATAAAAAACTTATTTTGAAAATATAAATTATCGATACAAAAATAATCAAAATTACAAATATTATTTTTTTTAAATCATAGTGTAAAAATATTTCCTTTGTCATTATTGTGTTTCATAAGTGAGTCTAAATTCTTTTATTCTTGGAAATCCAAAAAAAAAAGATTCTACATTGATGCTTTTTTTTGGATTTTTTCTTGGTTTGGAAGTATATAAAACTATTTTTATGATTTTTTTTTACGATTTTTTTGCAAGGCATCACTAAAATTAGAAAAAAATATTTACCTTTGCCAAAAAATAAACCTCAAAATCAAAAAAATTATACTCAAATGAAAAAATACTTTTTGTTTCTAATATTATCTTTGTTTTTTTTGAATTGTAATACCACTAAAAATAGTACAACAACCAATAATGGAAATTCAAAAAATCCAGCCGAAAAAAAAGTTGATTGTATTGATACCTCTAAAATAAATCCAAATATGAATTGTTTGATGATTTATAAACCTGTTTGTGGTTGTGATAAAAAAACTTACGAAAATAGTTGTTTTGCTGAAGCCGCAGGCGTTACAAAATGGACAGAAGGAAAATGTGAATAATTTAATTCATTATTTTAATAAATCAAAATAAAAAAAATGAAAATTTGTTTGGCGACACGCAACGCACATAAAATCGAGGAGATTACACATCAACTACCAAAAATAGAATGGGTTTCGCTTGATGAAATTGAATGTGAAGAAGAATTACCTGAAACTTCTACCACAATTGCCGAAAATTCTGCACAAAAAGCACTTTTTATTTGGAACAATTATCACGAAAATTGTTTATCAGATGACTCAGGACTTGAAGTGGAAGCATTGGACGGCGAACCGGGAGTCGATTCTGCTCATTATTCTGGAGAAAGAGATTCAGAAAAAAATATAGACTTGTTACTTAACAATTTATTTATTTTTGAAAACAAAAAAGCAAGATTTGTAACCATTCTTACTTTAGTCATCGATGGAAAAACGCACCAATTTGAAGGAGAAATCAAAGGAAAAATAATCAATGAAAGAAAAGGAAAAAATGGTTTTGGTTATGATTCTGTCTTTGTGCCTGATAATTATACAACAACTTTTGCAGAAATGACATTGGAACAAAAAAACGCTTTAAGTCATAGAAGCAATGCTTTAAAAAAACTACAAATTTTCTTACAAAATAATTATTTTTAAAAATTTACCTAAATTAAAAACCTACATTATGAAAAAATTTCATTTCTTCTTATTCTTTTTTTCATTTTTTTTATGTATTCAGAGTGCTAAAGCACAACTCACTCGCCAAAGTACTCATAGCAATATCGGTTGGTATTGTTATTTTGGCGACCACAAAATTAGTAAAAAATTCAGTATTCACACCGAATATCAATGGCGAAGAACTGACTGGATTAAAACTTGGCAACAATCTTTGGCACGCGTAGGAGTCAATTATGCCATTAACCCAAAAGTAACTTTTACTTTAGGATATGGTTTTATTAACACTTTTACTTACGGCGAAGTGAACCCAGCGAGTGGTGTTTTTCCAATTTCTCGCACCAATAAAGAAGGAAAAGAGCAAAGTTTTCCTGAACATCGAATTTATCAAGATGCACTCATCAACAATAATTTAGACAATGTAGAAATGAACCATCGCTTGCGTTTGGAACAAAGATATATGGGTTTGTTTTATGATGGCAACGATGACAGAATTTCGGGACAATGGCGACTTTTTCATCGTTTTCGTTATCGTTTTAGAATCGGAGTTCCTTTAAAAGGGGCTACAATTGACGAAAAAGAATTTTATTTACACGCTTATAATGAAGTTTTTATAGGTTTTGGAGAAGATGTGGGATATAATATTTTTGACCAAAACCGAGTTAATATTGGTATGGGCTACCGAATCAACAAAAGTGCAAGAATTGAAGGCGGTTTTTTTAGTCAAATCGTACAAAGACCTCGTTTAAATACTACCGTATCACCAGCCAAAGCAGTTTTTGAATATAATCAAGGTTTTTTAATTGCTTTAGTTTATAATTTTGATTTTTCTAAAAAACAAGATTGATTTTTGTGATACTAACTGGTGCAAGCATCTAAGCTTGCACCAAAATAACCTAATAGTTACATAAAATCAATCCGTTTTTAGTATTATAAATAAAAAAAGCAAATGAAAAAAAGTAGTTATTTATATGTATTTTTAATTTTTTGTGTATCTTTCATCTTTTTAGGTTGTAAAAAATCTGCTTTTTTTTCGCCTATCTCAGACCAAGATTTATCTGATTCTTTTACTCGAAAAAATACAAAACATCAAGTAAAAAGATTTGCTTTTCAAGACTATAACACGCGTTATGTGGAAGTTGGCAATGATTCTTTGCCTTTATTGGTTTGTTTACATGGCTCACCGGGTTCGTTGGGTTCTTATGCTAATTTTTATAGTGATACATCATTTTTAAACCATTTTCAACTATTGATTTTTGATAGATTGGGTTATGGTGGCTCAAATTTTGGTAAAATAAGTACTTCTATTGAGTTGCAAGCAGATGCAATTTTACCTGTTTTGAAGGAATATAAAGCAAAAAAAAGAAAAATATATTTAGTCGGTTCGTCTTATGGTGGCTCAGTGGCGGCTTCAGTAGCTATGAAATCTCCCGAATTATTTGATGCTATATTTTTTATTTCTTCGTCTTTGATTCCTGAGCAAGAAACAACTTATTGGATTTCTTATCCTAAACCTTGGAGTTTTTTCAAAAAAATATTTCCTGCTGTATTAGATTTTGCTACACAAGAAAAACTAACACACAAACAAGCCTTGATGCCTTTGCAAAATCATTGGGCTAAAATTACTTGTTCAGTTGGGTTTTTACATGGATTAGATGATAAATTAGTCTATTTTCAAAACGTAAAAACCGCTTCAGAAAAACTAATCAACGCTAAAAATATTGAAATTTATTCTTTTGAAGGACAAGGGCATAGTTTATATTGGAATTATCCAGATATTGTAAAAAATACTTTGATAGAATTTTTTAATAAAAATGAAATTAAATAAAATATTTATCTTAAAAAATTTGCTTTTATCAAAAAAAATCATTTATTTTGTCATCAATATAAAAACAATTTGGTTCTACTAAGATTTATACGGAAAATAAAAACTGTAGCACACACTTTTAGTGTGTGGACACACACTAAAAGTGTGTGCTACAGTTCTCAATAGAAAAA
>RDXZ01000042.1 GCA_004293265.1 Bacteroidota bacterium
TTTGTCCTGCTGAACGAAGTGAAGCAACTAACTGCTTGTTAAAGGTGGTTTGTAAACGAAAAAGTAGATTTTTCGCTTCGCTCAAAAAGACAAAATAAGACTCAAAAAGACAAAATAACGCTCACTCTTTTATTTATCAAAAAATAACCTAAATAATTACAAAAATTAAACTAAAAAATATCACAATAAAAAAAAAATATTCTCCTAAAAAAATATAAAATATATGCGTATTCCTCACCAAGCCGAAGGTTTTATTCCTGCCTTAAAAGTTTATAACACACTCACAAGAGAAAAAGTAGATTTTGAGCCTATCAATCCACCTTTCGTTGGTATTTATTTGTGCGGTCCGACGGTCTATAATTTGGCTCACATTGGCAATGCAAGACCTGCTGTTTTTTTTGATGTCGTCAGAAGATACCTTACTTATTTGGGCTTAAAAGTGCGTTTTGTTAGAAATATCACAGATGTTGGGCATCTCACAGGCGACTCTGATGAAGGCGAAGATAAAATTTCTAAACAAGCAAAATTAGAACAAATCGAACCGATGGAAATTGTTAATTTTTATACTCAAAAATACCACCAAGTCATCGATAAATTAAATGTTTTAAGACCAAGCATCGAACCAACTGCCACAGGGCATATTGTAGAACAAATCGAATTGGTACAAAAAATTTTAGATATAGGGTTGGCTTATGTGTCTGATGGCTCTGTTTATTTTGATGTAAATAAATACAGAATGAAAGAAAATTATGGCGAGTTATCGGGCAGAATTTTGGAGGAATTATTAGAAACAACACGAGAATTAGAAGGACAAAAAGAGAAAAAAAATAGTGCTGATTTTGCTCTTTGGAAAAAAGCAAATCCTGAACATTTGATGCGTTGGAACTCGCCTTGGGGAGAAGGATTTCCCGGTTGGCATTTGGAGTGTACTGCAATGAGTACCAAATATTTAGGAAAAAGTTTTGATATTCATGGAGGCGGTTTAGATTTGATGTTTCCACATCACGAGTGCGAGATTGCGCAAGCGAAAGCCGCTTATGGAGAGGCACCCGTAAAATATTGGATGCATAATAATATGGTTACAATCAATGGGACAAAAATGGGAAAATCTTTGGGTAATTTTATTACCATTGAAGATTTGTTTTCAGGAAAAAATGAACTATTGGAACGCAGTTATTCACCTATGACGGTGCGTTTTTTTATTTTACAAGCCCATTATCGTAGCACTTTAGATTTTTCAAACGATGCTTTATTAGCAGCTCAAAAAGCTTATAAAAGATTGATAAATGCCTTGATGATTGTCAAAAAATTAGCATATCCATTGCACCCAAAATCTGAAATTGATGAACAAAATGATGAGCAAATTCAAGGTTTTTGTGATACAATGTTGAAAGGAATGCAAGATGATTTTAATACTGCTATTGCTATCGGGCAACTTTCAAATATTGTCAAAAAAATAAATTCTTTTTATATCAATCCCGAAACAATTGATACCATCAAACAAGGTACTTTTGAAAGAATGAAATCTTTATATCAAACAATGATTGAAGATATTTTGGGCTTAGAAGAAGAAAAATCTGATAACCAAGAAGCATTTTTAAGGGCTTTATTAGATTTATATGCAGAGGCAAAAGAGAAAAAAGAATATGCAACGGTGGATAAAATCAGGGCAAGTTTTAAAAATAATAACTTAATTATCAAGGACTTAAAAAACGGAGTAGATTGGGCTTATCAAGAGTAATTTTTTATTTGCCTTGTTTTAATATGTTTATTTGCCAAAAATAAAAAATGAAAAAAATATTAGTAATAGATAATTATGATTCTTTTGTCTATAATTTGGTGCATTATCTCAAAGAATTAGGACAAGAAATTGAAGTAGTAAGAAATGACAAAATTTCTCTCGAAAAAGTAGAAGAATATGATAAAATCTTACTTTCACCAGGACCAGGTATTCCTTCGGAAGCAGGAATAATGCCTGCATTAATCCAAAAATATGCCCCAACCAAAAGTATTTTAGGCGTTTGTTTGGGGCATCAAGCCATTGGAGAAGCTTTTGGAGCAAAATTATTAAATTTACCCGAAGTGCTACATGGTATTTCTTCGACTATTAATATCATCAAGCCCAAAAGTAAATTGTTTGACGGCTTGCCAAATCAATTTAAAATTGGACATTATCATTCTTGGGTTGTTGAAAAAAAATCAATCAAAACTCCTTTGAAAATCACAGCCTGCGACAAAGATGGTTTTGTAATGGCAATTTCACACGAAACTTTTGACGTACATGGCGTTCAATTTCACCCTGAATCTGTTTTAACTGATTATGGACATCAAATTTTAAAGAATTGGTTAACAGAAATAAAATTCTAAAAAATTCTGCCAAAAAAAGAAAAAAAACTAAAAATCTTGTCAAAAAAGGCAAGATTTTTAGTTTTTATGATTATTCAAACAACAAAAATAAAACGTTATATATTTTTAAATCAAAACCAAATTATCTTTTAACACTGTGATAATTTTTTGGATAGAAGCCGTTTGTATCAAAATATTTTCATAACAAATAGTTTGTAAACAATATCTTGGATTGGTTTTAAAATCAGGAGTAAATTGTAAATATCTAAAATTATCCCAACAATAACAAATTCCCAATGTATATTGATTGTTCAAATCGTTATATTCTATTGCCCAAAAACCCCCATCTTTTGTTTTATAGTTTTTTTGGGCGATGCAAATTGGTGCATTGACGCAAATTCTATCGTCATAAACAATACCAAACATCACATACAAAACTTCTTCACACTCAATATTTGTTTTTAATAACTCCAAAAAAAGTGCTTTGGTATTGTTCAAAAAACTATCAGTTCGGTATTTTTCTTCTGACAATTTGTCCCACTTTCGCCATCTTCCTTGCCAGCTATAATATTGCATTTCTCCTAATTCTAATTTATAATCAAATAAACTACAACCTTTTAAGATATAACCTGGGTAGTAATATTTTTTTTCTAATGATTTTGCGTGTTCTATTTCTAAGAGCATAGTATAGTTTCCTAAACTATAACGTTTATATTCGTCATCATATAATCCTAAAATACTGACCAAACAATGTTTTCCAATATCAAAAAAACTTGTGGCAATAATTTTATTCTCTAAATAAACATCAACTTGATAGGTATTAAAAACCGATTCGCTTGTCCAAGATGAGCCATAAAAATAATCGTGTAATTTGGGAGTGATTACGCCACGACATCTTTTTTTATGCAAATCATACATTTCTTGGTGTCTTTCTGTAAGTTTGAGGATAGAAATTTTGTGGGTAAGTTGTTGAGAATTTTGTTTTAATAATTTTCTCCAACGTTTTTTAAATTCATATATAGGTAGCACCAAACGGATATTTACCACTGGCCACAAACCATCTTCTAAGCACGCAATTTCTGATTTATATATTAACATTCCCGCCCTAAACCAACCTGAAGCCAAATATTTATCCATTCTTGACAAAGAAAGGGAGCGAGGAACATAAATTTCTGTAGTCATTTTAAAAAAAAGTTTGATTTATATTTTTTGCAAATATAATATTTTTTTAATAATTTTTTTTGATAATTATATAATTATAGTTAAAAATTAGTTGTTTTTTAACAATTATAATTGCTTTTTAAATGAAAGAGTTATTAAAATAGGCTAAGATTGGTAATACAAGGTAATATTTTAATAGCCATTTAGATAGTACTAAAAAAATTAGTATATCTAACAATGTTTTACTTTTGCGTATAAAAAAAAGAAAAATATAAATCTATAAGCCGGATTCTGTTTGTATTGCTACACGCCTATCATTTATCTTGACGTAAATTCACATTTACGTTCTTGCAACCTACCCGTCGGTCAAGCGAGTAACTTTTTATTTGTGTAAGTTTTCACTCACACAAACCACCGACATATTTGGTTTTGCAACATCTGAGGTTTACCTTGCCTTGTTTGTCGCCAAACAAGCGGTAGGCTCTTACTCTACCTTTTCACCCTTACCTTTTTGAGGCGGTTTAATTTTCTGTGGCACTATCTGTCAATATGAAGTCGCTTTCATACTGCCTTCCCGTTAGGAAGCAAACTACTCTTTGTTGTCCAGACTTTCCTCTTATTTTCATAAGCGATAAGCCAATTTATATTTTTCCAACTGCAAATGTAGTTATTTTAGTTTTATTTTCAAACAATGTTTATAGAATTATTGATATAAAATAAATAAAAGATGATTTGATTTGGATAAATATTTTTAATTTCAAAAAAAATATTTACTTTTGTAACAATATTGACATTAGACTTCCTGCGAAATCACCTTTTCCCTCTCTCAAAGTGGAGAGAGGGCAGGGGTGAGGCTTAAAAAAACAATTTCGCAGGAAGTCTATTATTTAAAAAAAATTACACTCAATTAAAAAAATGAATTTTGTAAGATGTATCAATTTTGGTTTTTAGATAATTAAATATAAATAAAAAAGTATATTTTTTTTACTTTTGTGCCTTATACTCCAAACAAACGTAATTTTTTATTGTTTATTATAAACAAACCATCAATTATCTTATAAAATATAAGATAAAATAAATTATTTTCAAAAAATGGCAAAATTTTAGTTATAATTATATTGCATTTATCTAAAACACGAATGAAAACACAACTTCAACCTTATTTTTATTTTATTTTTATTGTATTTAGCCTTTTTTTTATCCACCCAACAACCAAAGCTCAACAAGATAATACTGTATTGATTGAAAAATTAAAAACTCAAATCAATGAAAAGGCAAAAACATACTACCAAGTACAGAATCTAAATTTGATTGCTAAAAAATATATCGAAAACGAAAAATATAAAGAGGCTAAAACTTATCTTTTAAAAGCAGAAAAATTAGCCACCGAACTAAATTATTTGCAAGGATTATCCGAAAGTTATACTTATTTGGGGCTTACAAAAGCATATTATGATGAAAGACCTGATGAAGCGTTTGTTTATCACGAAAAAGCATACCGAATTTATAAACAATTATTTGAAACCGAGAAAATAAAAGAAGAACAAATGCTCGATTTTTTAAATAATTATGCTATTGATTTGTATGAAAATATCAAAGCAAAAGATAGTAAAAAAAGACGTTATAAAAAAGCCATCGATAATTTTCAAAAACTGCAAAGCGAATTTAAAGAATATATCGCTTTGATTGCTTCTAAAAAAGAATTAGCAGAAAAAGAAAAAACACTCAAAGAAAAAGAATCAACTATCAAAGCCAAAGAATCGACTATCAAAGAAAAAGAAACGACTATCGGCTCAAAAGTAAATGAATTGATTTCAAAACAACTTTCTCTTAAAAACGAAATTTTAGCCAAAGCAAAAATTACAGGAAAATTAGAAGCAAGTGAATTAGAAAAAATGAGATTGCAAGATAGTATCGTTGGGCGAAATTTACAACTTTCTATCCAAGAAATTGATAACCAAAAATTATTAAAAGAAAAAGCTATCAAAGAAAAAGAAGCTGAAGTACACAAAGCCAAAGCAACGCAAACACAATTATGGCTCTTTATTTTTGCAGTCAGTATTTTTTTATTGATAATTTTAGTCCTTTTTATTATTATTTGGTTGAGAAATCAAAGAAAAGCAAACTCATTATTACAACAAAAAAATAAAGAAATTGAACTAAAAGCAGAAGAAATACAACAACAAGCAGAAGAAATATTGGCACAAAGAGATGCCTTAGAAGAAAAAAGTGAGGTTTTGATACAAGAACAACAAAAATCTGAAGCTTTGTTATCTAATATATTGCCACCTCACGTTATACACGAACTCAAAGAAAATGGAGCAGTTACGCCAAGCTATCATTCTCAAGTTTCAGTTATTTTTACTGATTTTAAAGGATTTACAAAAATGGCTGCCAATATGACCGCCGAAGAAGTAGTTACTGAATTGACAACTTGTTTTGAAAAATTTGATGAAATTATGGAAAAATATGATTTGGATAAAATCAAAACCATAGGAGATGGATATATGGCGGCAGGTGGTTTTTTTAACTCAAAAAAACAAGCCAATAATGCAGTAGAAGCCTGTTTAGATATGTTAGCGTTTATGGAAGAATGGAAAAAACAAAAAATGGAACAACAAAAACCAATTTTCGAGGTACGCATAGGCATACATACGGGCGGCGTGGTCGCAGGAGTAATTGGAAAGAAAAAATTTGCTTATGATATTTGGGGAGATACAGTTAATTTGGCAAGTAGAATGGAAAGCAGTGGAGAAGCAGGAAAATTAAATATCTCTGAAAGTACTTATAATATTATCAAAGATAATTTCGAATGTACGCCAAGAGGTATGATAGAAGCCAAAAATGCAGGCGAAATGCAAATGTTTTTTGTCGAAAGAAAAAAAGATTAAAAATATATTCAAAAAAATTTGGAAGTGTCAAATATTATAGCGTACTTTGCACCACCAAAAAACATACCGCGGAATGGAGCAGCTGGTAGCTCGTTGGGCTCATAACCCAAAGGTCACAGGTTCGAGTCCTGTTTCCGCTACTAAAAATAAAAAGAAAGTCGTTTTGAAAAAAATGACTTTCTTTTTTTTATATCTTTTTCAAAAAAAAATACTAACTTTGCACCTAAAATTAAACTTATTAAAAATATGCCCGGTTCAGAATTATTTGGCGTAGAAGAACGCAAAGAAGTAAATGATGTCCTCGAAACAGGAATCTTATTTCGTTATAACCATGATGTTCCCCGAAAAGGACACTGGAAAACAAGAGAATTTGAAAATCAATTAGCACAATTTAATGGCGTAAAACACGCTTTGGCTTGCTCAAGTGGTTCTACTGCGGTCGCTATTGCTATGGCGGCTTGCGGAATTGGTTTGGGTGATGAGGTAATTGTCCCTCCTTTTACTTATATCGCCACTGTCGAAGGGGCTTTGTTGGCAGGAGCATTGCCTATTTTTGCAGAAATTGACGAAACTTTATGTATCAGCCCCGAAGGCTTAAAAAAAGCGATTACTCCAAAAACAAAAGCTTTAGTTTTGGTACACATGTGCGGCTCGATGGCAAAAATTGAGGAAATTATGCAAATCTGTGAAGCAAACAATATCACAATTATTGAAGATACTGCACAAGGTTTGGGTGCTTCTTACAAAGGAAAACCTGCAGGAACTTTCGGAAAAGTAGGCACTTTTTCTTTTGATTTTTTTAAAATTATTACTTGTGGAGAAGGTGGAGCAATGATTACCAACGATACAAATTTATACCACAGAGCAGACCAATTTTCTGACCATGGACACGACCATATAGGCGATAATCGTGGGGCAGAGGGACATCCTTTGATTGGATTTAACTATCGTTTGGGAGAAATGAATGCCGCCGTTGGCGTGGCTCAAATGCGTAAAATTGACTATATTTTGGCACAACAACGCAAAAATAAAAAAATATTGCACGATACTTTAGCCCAATTTCCTGAAATTACATTCAGACATATTCCTGACGTGAATGGAGATGCCGCAACTTTTATGGATTTCTTTTTACCGAATGAAGAACTGACAAGAAAAGCAGTTAAAGCATTGATAGAGGAGGGCGTTCCTGCACTCACAGGCGTACAATATTGGTATGATAATAATTTTCATTATATCAAAAATTGGGAACATTTGCGTAATTTAACTTCTGCGGCACCTATTTATGCCAATATCGTCCCAACTCCACAAGATTATAACAATTATAAAGAATATTTGCCTATTACTGAAAATTTGATGGCAAGATTAATTTCTTTTGTGGTAAAAGTCGCTTGGACTGACGAACAAATCAAAGATTTAACCACAAAAATTACAAAGGCATTCGAAAAAGTCTTTGCAAAAGAAATGGTTTAAAATAATCAATTGATTTTGTTTTATTTATAAAAAGTAACTATTTAGGTTATTTTGGTGCAAGCGTGAACGCTTGCACGAAGTTCAAAATAATAATTACCTAAATAGTTACTATAAAAAAAACTTATTTACCCAAAAAGTAAATAAGTTTTTTTTAATTATTTAGTAAAATATCAACAAGTATCTATTTTTTCCTTTCGTACAAAGGCTAAATACAAACCTTATTTTTTAATATCCACATTTTCAAGCATCAAATTATTCATTACATCAGCCTCTAATCCTAATACATAATTTTGTTTCATGTGTAAGATTTCATCATAATACAAAACAATGACAGGTGCATTATCCATCAAAATTTTATCCATTTTGTGATAATCAGAAAAACGAGTGAAAGGATTGTCAGTTTCGTGTGCTTCTTCGAATAATTTATCATATTCAGCATTCGAAAACTTAGTAGTATTCGGTCCGTCTGGGGTTTTGTTTTTACTATAATACAAAGCCAAGAAATTTTCTGCATCAGGATAATCACCAATCCAAGAGGCTCTAAACATACCTGATTTTCCTTCTTTTACCATTGCGTTGTGCGCGGCAAATTTATTCATCTCAATTTTAATTTTTACACCGATTTTTTCAAAATCTTTTTGTAAATATTCTGCAATTTCTCTATCGGTTGTATAAGTATGAAGGGTTAATGTTGGCAAACCTTGTCCACCGGGGAAACCAGCTTCTTTCAATAATTCTTCTGCTTTTTTAGGGTTATAAGCATAGCCTTTTACTTGTGTGCTATCAAAAGACGGCAAAGCAATTGGCACAAAACCTGATTCTCCTGCCACGCCCAAACCATGTCTTAACAAAGAAATCAAACCTTTTCTATTGACTGCATAGTTTAAAGCCTGTCTAACTTTCAATTTAGAAAAAGGAGAATCAGCCTCGTCAATTTTAAATCCGATATATTCAGTAAGCATATACGGAATTTTCTCTACTTTAAATTTACCTGCAAATTTTTCTTTTACTTCCCCTGTTTTTTCTAATACAATTTCTCTTGATTGTTCTGATAAATTGACTACTAAATCTAAATCACCTTTATAAAAGGCATTAAATTCTGTATTTCTATCTTCTACAAAAGAAACTTCTACTACGTCCAAGTGTGGCAAAGGTTGATGTGTTTTGTTATCGGTTTTCCAATATTTAGGATTTTTGTGCAAAACCATTTTATTTTTTTCGTCCCAATATCCTTTTTTCAACATAAACGGACCCGTTCCTACTGGATTTCTACCTAAGTCATCACCATATTTATCGATGGCTTCTTCAGGCACTACATAAGTGTAAGGAGTAGCTAAAAGATGCAAAAATGCTGGGAAACGGCGTTGTAAGTAGATTTTAAAAGTATGGTCATTTACGATTCTAAAACAAGTGTCAGACGGAGCGCCATCAGGTGCTTTGAGTACTTTATCAGAAAAAATCCATTTTCCTGTACCGACCGAAAGTAATCTTTTGAAAGACCTTACAAAGTCTTCTGCTTTTACTTCGCGTCCTTTTCCGTTAGGAAAACAATCGTTGTCGTGGAAATAAATACCATCTTTGATTGTAAAAGTATAAGTTTTACCATCAGGGCTTATTTCATATTCTTTTGCCAACGCTTTATGTGGGTCTAAGTTTTTTGTGAAATCAAACAAACCGTTATAAATTTGAGTAACCGCCCATACATTTGCCCTTGTGCCTGCGTAGGCTGGGTCTAACGATGTCAAACCTCCCGTTTGATTGTATCTAAAAGTCTTTAATTTTGTACCTTGCCCCGATTGTGTGCCTGGATTGCCGCCTCCACAAGCCCAAAGGCTCATCAAGGCAATAGCGATTAGTAAACGTTTCATAAGTTAAGAGAGTTTATATAAAATTTTTAAGTCCCCACGCTTTTGTTGATGTTATGTATTTTAATTTTCTTTTTGGGGTTAAGAAAATTTGTTATTTATTTATATTTTTTATATTTTTGCAATATTAAACTAAAAAAGTCTTTTTTACAACGAAAAACGCTATTTTTTTATTTCACAACGTAAATTACTATAATAATATGCAATTTTGCAAA
This sequence comes from Bacteroidota bacterium, assembly GCA_004293265.1. Taxonomy (GTDB): domain Bacteria; phylum Bacteroidota; class Bacteroidia; order Cytophagales; family Microscillaceae; genus RDXZ01. The sequence goes on from RDXZ01000042.1 coordinate 9,949, forward strand.
CAAATCATAAAAAATTTTTCATTTTTTTTTATTATTTCATTTTTTTTATTGTTTAACAACAAAATCAATGCTCAAAATGATACTTTGGCAGTAAAAAAAATCGAAAAAAAAAAAGATAATTCAGTAGCAAAAGCTACTTGGTTAGCCACTTTTGTACCCGGTGGTGGACAAATCTACAATAAAAAATATTGGAAGTTACCTATTTTATACACAGGTTTGGGTACATTAGGTTATTTTGTTTATTTTAATAATCAATTGTATATAGATTTTAAAAGTTCTTTTGACCAAAAATATGCCCGTTCTATTGGCTTGCCTTATAACATAGCAGATGACCCTTTTCCAAATTTGAGATTAGAAACGGTGCGTTTGAACAGAGATTTTTCTGCCAGAAATAGAAATTTTTTAATTATTATTACAGGTTTGGTACATGGACTAAGTATTTTGGACGCACACGTAGATGCGCACCTCAAAAGTTTTGATGTCAGTGATAAACTTACTTTAAAAATAGAACCTTATCAAGATTATTTACAAAATAATCCTTTTGCGGGAGTTTCTTTGAAATTAAATTGGAAAAAATAATATTTTTTTTTATACCTTTAATTTGATTTTAACAAAAATAATTTATATTTGCAAAAAAAACTTGACCCCAAAAGCAAACATTTTATCACGACTCTCTTGTTGGGGAATGGAGAGTAGGCATATACAACTATGATAAAGATAATTCCTGCAATGCCTATCAAAGGTGGCAAAGTTGTAAAAACACGCAAAGGAGACGTTGATGACGTAATCATTTATGACAAAAATCCATTAGATTTAGCAATGGAATTTGAAGATGCAGGGCTTACTCATCTGCATATTATTGACCTTGACGGAGCAAAACAAAGGCGAGTTGTCAATTATCCAATTTTGGAACTCATTGCCAAATATACCAAACTAAATATCGATTATACAGGCGGTATCTCAAGTGATGGTGATGTAAGAACTGTGTTCGAATTTGGTGCAAAAACAATGACTTTGGCTTCAGTGGCTATCGAAGAACCCGAAAAATTTAAGTCTTGGTTGATTTCTTATGGAGCAAATAAAATTATTTTAGCCGCAGATGCTTTGGATAATATCGTCAGAACAAAAGGCTGGAAAAACAATGTAGGCATTAATTTATTTGACCATATTCAAAATTTTTCAGAAAGAGGTGTTTCTTTTGTCAAAACAACCGAAATCGAAAGAGATGGAACAATGCTGGGTCCTAAATTTGAATTATACAAAGAATTAATCGATAAATTCCCCGAAGTTAATTTTTTGGCTTGTGGTGGAATAAGAAATGCTGATGATATTACAAAATTAGAAGAATTAGGAGTATATGGCGTAATTTTTAGTAAATCTTTTTATGAAGGAAAAATTCAATTAAGTGATTTAAAAAAATTCTTATAAATGCCCAAAAAATTAAAAATAATTTTAGCCCAAACACTCATTGTTAGTGTTATATTAATGATAATAAAGTTTTGGGCTTACTTTATTACTAATTCTAACGCAATATTAACCGATGCATCGGAGTCAATAATCAATGTGATTGCTGGCTCTTTTGCTTTGTTTAGTTTGCACTTAGCAAATGTACCCAAAGACGAAAATCACCCTTACGGACATGGAAAAATTGAATTTTTGTCAGTAGGTTTTGAGGGCGGTTTGATAGTTTTGGCAGGAGTAGTGATGATAATTAAATCAACTTATTCGTTTATTTATCCACATACTATTGATGAATTATTATTAGGAATTATTTTAACAGCCGTTTCTACTTTGGTTAATTTTTTTATTGGATATTATTTGATATTAATAGGAAAAAAACAACGTTCAATGACAATGCAAGCCGATGGACATCATCTACAATCTGACGCATATTCAAGTTTTGGGCTTTTGTTGGGCTTGTTGGTCATTCAAATAACGAATATTTTTTGGTTGGATAGTGTTTTAGCCGCACTTTTTGCCGTTTTTATTATTTTTACAGGAATTGCATTGGTAAGAAAGGCAACTGCGGGCATTATGGACGAGGCAAACGCTCCTTTGCTTTCTGAAGTAGTCGAAATATTGAACAAAAATAGAGAAATTTCTTGGATTGATATTCATAATTTACGCATTATTCAATACGGACAACACCTGCACATAGACGCACATCTGACGTTGCCCTATTATTGGGACTTAGAAAAATCACACAATGAAGTAAAAAAATTAGAAGATATAATGTTAGAAAAACACCCACAAACCAGCGAAATGTTTATCCACGCTGACCCTTGTTTGCCGACTTCGTGTGCGATTTGTCAAATCGAAAATTGTGCGGTTAGAGTTCATAAATTTGTTCAAAAAATAGAATGGAGTATGGATTCTATAGTCAAAAATCAAAAACATCAGGTTTAATTTTTACACAATAAACCTAAAAATTATGTTACATTCTCTCAAAAAATATCTTCAATATTTTTTAAAATTTCGTTTCAAGCCTCATTTTTTTTATACTTTTTTTAGTTTTTTAGTGATATTTTATGCCAATTATAAGGGGGTAGGATTGACTTATGATAGCCAAAATTATCTTTATTCCTCAAAAAGTTTTAGTGAAAAAGGTATTTTTTTGAATAAAAACAATACGCCTTATATACAACAGCCTCCTCTTTTTCCGCTTATTTTATATATTTTTCCACAAAAAAATGCTTTATTTATCGCTATTTTTCAGTGTTTTTTATTGAGTAGTATAGTTTTTTTGTGGCTTTTGATGGCTGATATTTTCTTAGATAAAAAAATATTTTTTCATTTATTTGCCTTATCTTTATGTTTTGCAACACCTTTGTATTTGGTGCATCATTTTCTGTGGTCAGAGCCAATTTTTATGTTATTATTGAGTTTTGATTTATATTTTTTTAGTATTTTTTTAGCCCAAAAACCTTTTGAAAATAAAAATAATCATCTGTTTAGATTGATATTTTTGATGACAATTGTTAGTTTTTTGTATTGTTTACAACGTAATACAGGTGTTTTTTTTGTTTTTGGGAAAGTTTTATATTATTTTTTATACGGGTTTTATCATCAAAAATATACTTTTTTTTATCAAAAAACAAATATATATTTTATTTTTTTTGCTGGATTTTTGGCTATATCAGGTTGGGTTTTTTGGACAATTTTGGTTTTTCAAAGCCACACAGAGAAACCATTTTTAACGCATTTTAGTTGGAATATTAACTTAATACAAATGTTATTTCATAATGGAAAAGACCTTTTAAAAGTATTTTCTATCTATTTTTTACCTCTGCCTTATGTAGAAAAATTAGGTTTTTATTTACAAATTTTTATGTTTTTTATCATTTTTTTAATGATTTTTTTTGCAAAAAAAACAAAATTTTTAGGTTTTATTGCACTTATTTATGTCTTTTTTTTGTTATTTTTTGTGCCTGATTTTTCTGATTCAGAGCGATATTTAGCAGTTATATATCCTATTTTTTTGATAATTTTTTATGAAAATATTTCACAATTTTATGATTTTATGGCTGATAAAAAGAAATTAATTTATCGTTTTTGTAGTATTTTTGTGCTATTTTTTTTGATTTATTTTCAAATTTATCACGTTGTACGTACATATAAAAATGTAATATTTTTCCAAAAAATAAAAACAGATTGGAAAAATATTTAATATTTTTTCATTTTTATTTGTCAATATTTTGAGTATTTATTACGCCCTCGCTTGTGTCCCCACAAGCGAATATTGTAACAAACAAATCTTACACCAATTCGCCCCTGCTTGTGGGACACAAGCAGGGGCGAATTGGTTGTCTAAATACATATTTTTTTTAAATTTCAAATATATACAAAATTTTTACAGCAAGTATTTATTTGTCAATATTTTGAGTATTTATTTATTTTTCGTTCAAAAAATCCAATATTTCGAACCCTATATTTACTTCATCGGTGGCATTACTTAAAACCACAATTGCATTTTTAGTAGTAGGACAAAATGCCGCTACACTTCTAAAACCTGCTGTTCCTCCTGCGTGTTGCCACACTTCATTTTCTTTTATTTTGATGATATGCCAACCCAAACCTACTTTATTTTGTCCAAATTCAAAAGTTAGTTTTTGAGTTAAATTCATAGCATTTGCCATTTTTTTAGGCGGATTTAGATAAGCACTGACGTAGTTTAACAAATCTTCTACATTAGAACGAATCGCACCTGCACCCGCCAAAGATTGAAATTCCCAAGATGAAACAGCATTGCTTTCCTCATCATATCCTTGTGCAAAATATTGATTTTTGTCCTTTTCGTTCAATGTGATTTTAGTGTTTTGCATATTCAAAGGCTTACAAATTTGGCTTATAATCTGCTCCTCATACGTTTTTTTATTGATTTTTTCTAAAATCGTTCCTAACAAACCAAAACCTAAATTAGAATATTCATATTGTTTTAAAATTTCTTTTGTTAATTTGTATTTTTCTAAGAAATCAAATAAATCTTTTTCTGTATAATTTTTGTATGGATTAGTGGAAATTGTGTTCGGATTGTTTAACAAATTATCAGGCAAACGAGGTAAACCAGCACTATGATTGGCTAAGTTTTCTAAGGTTATTTTTTTATTGTTATATTCTAAAGAAGGAATATTTTTAGGTAAATAAGTGTTTATTGGTGTATTAAGTGTTGTTTTTTTATTTTCAACGGCTTGAGCCAAAAGCAATGCAGTAAAAGTTTTGGAAACTGAACCTATTTCATACAAAGTATTATTATCAGGCAACTTAGCATTATTTTTCTTTGTTTCTCCATAATGATAAAATTGCATTTTTCCGTTTTTTATAATGCCAATACTCAAGCCAACAGTTTTTGGATTACTGAGATAATTTTGTGCTACTTGTTCTATTTTTTTATCAATTTCAGAAGTAAGGGCATTGTTAGATTTTACTTTTTCCTTTCTTTTTTCTTTTTCATCTTTGAAAGGTTTGAATAAAAAAGTAAATATTTTTTCTTTTTCATCTAAACTAATATAAAAAGACAAAGGAGTTGCTTCAAAAGTAGCTTTGTAATGAGAATTTTTTTCTTTTACTTTGATAAATTCACTTGTTTGCCAATTTCCCAATTGTTGTTTAAGCCCTGAAAAAGTTTCTTTAAATTTTAAAAAATCTAATTGTTCTTTAAATTTTTCTCCCATCAAAGTGTATAATTTTTCATAATCATCTTGATTATAAAAGTTTTTAGCAATTTTTGCTATCGAATCATTTTTATCTTTTATGGCGTTCTGCCCAAATATATTAGTTACAAAAAGTATAACTAATAACAATAAACCAATTTTTTTCATTTTGTTTTAAATTTTTTTTGCAAATTTATCACAAAAACTAAATAAATCAAACAATAATAAGCATAAAATTTAAAAAAAATGTCTATTTTTTCAATTTTTGTGTAATGTTTTATCTCAAAAAAAACAAAAAAAAATATTTTGTAAAGTCATAAATAATAATTATCTTTGCAAATTACTTCCATTATTTACTTTTTTTGATTATGACAAACTACGATAAAATGCAAGAAATTCGCCAAGAAGTTGCTATGCTTGGCAAAGAATATTACATTATGCGAGAAATGTTACGCACTGGATTTTTGAAAATGTCTGAGGCAGATTTGGCAACAATGAAAGCGAACTTAGGTGAATTGACAAAAATTAACCAAGAATTAAACGAATTGAGCAAAGAACTCAAAGATATTCCTGATATTACGCCCATTATCGCAGAAATTCGTAAAAATCGTATCGAAAAAGTAAAGACAGAAAGGCTGATTAAAAGAGTCGAAAAAGAAAAATTATTGGCACAAAGAAAAGAAAGATTAGCCCAAAAGAAAAAAAATACACCTCAATATTTAGGTGATATTGCCAAAGGACTAAAATTTCAAAACCAAAATGAAGAAAAATTAAAAGAAAAAAATTTACCTCTTTTGAAAGATTTACAAGATTTATCTACTCTTTCACAACTCACAAGAGAACAATTGCAATGGCTTTCTTACCACAGAAAAACCGCTAAAATTGACCACTACACAAGGTTTCAAATTCCAAAACGGACAGGAGGCTTGCGTACTATTGCTTCTCCCAAACCAAAATTAAGGGTGGCTCAACAATGGATTTTAGAAAATATTTTAGCAAAATTATCCATTCACGAAGCCGCAATGGCTTTCAATGTCGGGGCATCTGTTGTAAAAAATGCTACACCTCATCTAAACTCTGAAGTGGTAATAAAAATTGACGTAAAAGATTTTTTTCCGTCTATTAAATTCAATAGAGTAGTTGGTTTTTTCAAAAGTTTAGGGTATAGTCAAGGCATATCATCAATTTTAGGGCTACTTTGTACGGATTCGATGCGTTTAAATGTTTCTTTTGAGGGCGAAAAATTTTTTGTAGCCATTGGCGAAAGATATTTGCCGCAAGGCGCTTGCACTTCTCCTATGCTCACGAATTTAATTTGCAAAAAATTAGACGCAAGATTGAGCAAATTAGCTGAAAAATACGGCTTTGCTTACACGCGTTACGCAGATGATATGACTTTTTCGCACAAACAAAAAGATGCAAACATAAAAGCAGTACTTGGTTGGACTAAAAAAATATTAGCCGAAGAAAATTTTGAACTCAAAAAAGAAAAAACTTCTGTGATGAGAAAATACCAAAGACAAACCGTTACAGGCGTGCTTGTCAATCACGAAGAAACAAAAATATCCCGAAAAGATATTAAAAAATTTAGGGCTTTTTTGCATCAATATACTTTAATCGGCGCAGAAAAAATGTCTGAAAAATTAGGAAAAGATGCCACCGCTTACGGCAAAGGATATTTTTCTTATTTAAAAATGGTTAATAAAACACAAGCAGAAAAATTTAAACAAACATATAGCTGGTTAGGATAATGCTATTTTTATATCATTGAAAAATCTTATACTAATTTTCTTCACAGAAAAAAAAAAAATCTCAACACTCAAAAATAATAGGATAATATTGCTATTTTTCTTATTATTTTTGACAATGATATTTCAGCAAATATTTGCCCAAACAACTTCACAAGATTCTATTTTGACTTTGGAGGAAGTAAAAATATTTGCCCAACAAATCCCCAAATTTGCTATCGGTGCAAATATAAAAAATATAGATAGTAATACAATTTTTAATAACCAATCTGAAAATTTAGGCGAGTTATTAATGCGACAAACGGGTATTTATTTTAAACAATATGGCGGAGGAATGTTAAGTACGCCAAGTTTTAGAGGGACAGGTGCCTCACATACTGCGGTTCTGTGGAATGGTATCAATATTAATTCTTTGAGTTTGGGACAGAGTGATTTTAGTGCCTTTTTGGTAGGAAGTTTTCAAAATATTGAAATTCAAGCAGGTGGAAACTCGGCTTTGTACGGAAGTGATGCCTTAGGTGGGAGTATTCATTTGGGTTCACAAGTAGATTTTTCAAATAAAAAAAAGATTTCTATGGCACAACAATTTGGAAGTTTTGGACAAAGAATGACTAATTTACAAACGATATTTTCTAATAAAAAAATAGAAAGTAAAACTAATTTTTATCAACAAAAAAGCCTCAACAATTTTTCATTTTCTAATCGAACTATTCGTAATTTTCCTATTGAAACACAAAACAATGCAGGTTTTCAAACGACAGGATTTCAACAAGAGTTAAATTTTAAAATGAGTTCTCAAAAATATATCAGTCTAAAAAGTTGGTATCAAGAAAGACATCTCGAAATTCAGCCAACTATGAACGCTAATCAAGATAAAAATAGTTATACACATCAATTTGAAAGTAATTTAAGAATAGTTTTAGATTTTGTAGATAATAATTCCAACAGAAATATTTTACTCAAATTGGCTTACATTGATGATAAATACACCTACCAAAGCAGTAGCCAAACGAATACAAAACGAGGAATTTTTCAAACAAAATATGAAACTAATCTTTCGTCCAAAATTTCTTTACAAACTGGGATAAATACAATTTTTATTGCCACAGATGTAGCTAGTTATGCCAAAAGTTATCAAGAAATAAGAAGCGATATTTTTGCCTTGCTTCATTATCAATACCAAAAAAATTTTAAGATAAGTTTGAACACACGACAAGCATTTATCAATGAAATAATTGCGCCATTTTCACCTTCTTTGGGTTTTGAATATCAATCTCAAACAAAACAAAAATGGATAATTTCGGGATTATTTTCACGAAATTTTAGGTTTCCAACTTTAAATGATAGATATTGGAATCCGGGTGGTAATATTAATTTGCGTCCTGAAAATAGTTGGAGTAGCGAAATATCTTTGGGTTATGTATATCAATCTTACTCAAAAAATTGGACAATTAAACCAAAAGTTACTGCGTACAAAATGTGGGTCAATGATTGGATTTTGTGGCAAAACAATGGCAATATTTGGAGTCCTCAAAATCTTAGAAAAGTACAAAGCAGTGGGATAGAAAATGAATTAGATATGGTTTATCAACATCAAAAAATTGCTTTTTCTTTGAAATTAGGGTATCATTTTACAAAATCTATTAATATCGAAAATGAAAACTCTAATAATCCACAATTTCATCTCAAACAACTGCCTTATACGCCATTTCATCGTTTTTTTTCTCAATTTGATATACAAACTAAAAATTTTAATGCAGGAATAAATTTTAATTATACAGGACTTCGCTTCGAAAATTTGGACAATACAAACGATATTTTGGGTTCGATTCCTGCATTTTTTTTAATAAATTTTCATTGCCATAAAAATTTTGAGTTCAAAAAACATACATTTGGTATAGGTTTCAAAATCAATAATGTATTAGACAAAGATTACCAAAATTATTTATTTAGAGCAATGCAAGGACGAAATTTTCAAATTACTTTTCATTATAAATTTTGAAAAATATGTTTGTTTTTGTATGATTTTCAAAAAAATCATACAAAATTATAGATTTACTTTCTAAAAAGGAATTCTAATTTTAATACCTCTGTTTTGCGTGTTGTTTTTATCCATCCAACTATGAAAATACTCAACTCCTGCTCCTTGAATGTCAATTCCTGCACCCAACTCAAAATAATTTGAAGTCAAAGGAGAATATAAATAATTGCCCGAAACACGCAAACCTGACCTTATAAAACGCATAAAAAACAAATCATTCGTAAGAAAACCTTTGAATCTATGCGAAAAATGTGCTTTCAAATATTCTGTATTTTGACTAAAATAATAATAATCTAATAACTGAAAACTTTGTAAATTATCATTTATTAAAATTGTTTGATTGCCTAAAAAATGTTTATAATCAATAAAAGTTATACTATTTTTAGTAATAAATTTTCCTGCTTCAATATTCCATGAAGTTTCTCCAAACATACCCCAATTTCTATCGCCGTTCAAACCAATATGTATAAAATCAAAATCGCTTTGTGTATTATTTGCTCCAATTCCTTTGCGATAATTGAGATAAATTTTATTGAAAAAAGGAATATTTTTAGGTGTAATAAACAGAGTTGTTTCAGAAATAAGTGCATTATGAGGGAGAAAATTAGCGGTATTTTCTTGAGCAATAGTAGGAATATTGCTCGAATATTCTCTACCCTGAACATTTCGCCAAGTGTAATCTGTGTTGTTTTTCATTACATTTCTTGAGGCAAATTCTAAGGAAGTTTCAAAAGAAAAAGTTTTATTTAATTTTTGTTCCCAAGTTGTTTTGATGTATCTTTTTTCGTATAATTTCATAAAATTTTGCTCATCTAAGAGCGTATAAGCAGTATTGAGTAAAATATCAATGCTATTCATTCTGCTGATTTGCTCGATAAATTGCCCGCCTGTGAGGGTAATATTTGTTTCTCTTTTTCCAAGATAACTATATTTTAAATTTATTTTTCCTTGCAATCTTTGGTTAGCAAATCCATATCGGAGTGTTGGTGTGATGTCTAAAATTTGTCGATATCCTACTATTTTTCTTATCCTTATTTCAGATTGCAACAAAAAACCTTCCACCGTATTAAAACCTATGCCATTCAACAAAGAAGGCATCGAAAAAGACGTATGTTCTGGATTTTTGGGTTCATATTTATATCCACCAATGAATAATTTTGATAATGTATAACGATTTCTTCTTAGCCTAAGAGAATCTAATCTTTTTGTGTCATTTTTTATGTTTGCAATACTATCTTTTATTTGATAATCTCTTAGTTCTCTTTCTGATAAAGCAAAAGGTCGGTATTGTTTCCAAAATAAAGTATCTCTTTTGGCTGCCAATGTATCTACTTTTATTGATTTATTTTCTTCAGAAAATAAATCGAGTGGAAAAATAGGATTGATTTCATATTCTTTATAAAAACCATTCAACTGGTCAGTAAAAGATGCACCTAAAAAATTTATTTTTATCCACATTCTTTGTGTGTGCGGCAGTTGATATACATTGCCTTTATTATCAAAAAAAGGCTTATACATTTGTTGAACCACCACACTATCACCAAAATCAAGTCCTTTTTTAGTAATATATAAATCAGATTGAACAATTCGCCACGTTTGGTCTTCGATATAAATCACGCCATTGTACGCGGGAGAGTATGTTTTTCGGGGTAATAATTTAATTTTATGAATTTTTTTACCATTTTCAATACTTTCACCTAACAATTGAAAACGATAATATAACATTGCGCTTGGTGAAATCGGGGAAACAAAACCTCTTTCGCTGTATTCATATCCTGAAATTTTATCATATAAATTGTTCCATAAACCTGCTATCGAAACGATTTGAATTTGATTAGGTTCTCCACTGCTTTTTGTGGCTAATATTTTTTCTCTGTATTTTTTATTTTCGTACAACAATTCGCTCACACTTTCAGAAAGTCCTACAATTCCCGTATCAATTTCAGCTTTTTTCTTTATTATTTTAGGAATTTTGTGGGCGATTGTAAGATTTTTTTGATATACTTTGCATTGCCAAGCTTTTAGTTCTTCTTCTAAATAAAATTGTCGTTTTGCTTGTGCTAATTTAATAATTCTATCCGCAGGATTTTCTCTTTTTTTAGTAGTAATCACTACTTCATTTAACAAATATTCTTCTGATTTTAGGGTAATTATTAAGTTTTTTATACTTGATTCAAAATTTTCAGTATGTATTTTATAACCAATGTATTGAAAAATTAGGACTTTATTGCCCATAAAATTAGAAGGAACAATCAAAGAAAATTCTCCTCTTTCGTTGCTTGCTACCGAAATATTTGTTTCTTTGACATAAACAGTAACAAAAGGTAGCGGTTGTTTTTTTTCATCAATGACTTTTCCACTGATTTCAATTTGTGCTTTTAAAGAAAAAGAAAATAAGAAAATAAAAAGTATAAAAAATAAGCGTTTCATAAAAATTACAAGAAAATAAGAAAATAATAAAAATAGATGTGTCAAAATTTTGTAAAAATATATAAAAATAAAGTTAAAAAATTTGAAGTGCGAATGTAATACTTTTTTATTTAATCACAAAAAAATAAGGAAAAAAATATAGGTTTCTACTAAGATTTATACGGAAAATAAAAACTGTAACACGTACTTTTAGTGTGTGGACACACTAAAAGTGTGCTACATTGAGCAATAAAAAAAATCGTATAAAATTTAATAAAAACAAAAAAAAATTTAAACATTTTTATAAAACTACTTGTTTGTATATTGATAGTAATATTACTTTAAATATTTTATTAACAATTTAATTTAAAAACAATGATTCTAAACAAAAACGAGCTCAAAACGAGCTCAAAACGAGCTCAAAACGAGCTCAAAACGAGCTTCTAAATTATTTACCACTTTTATCTTTTTGATGAGTATGGTTTTATTTAATTCTTGTAGAAAGGCAGAAGAAAAAGTTCTCCCTGAAAATCATCAGCCACAAAAGGTACAAAACAGATTGGGTGTTCAACTTAAAAATCCATACAAAAAAACTTTGATGGATTCCGCCTATCAATTAGTCAAGGAAAATAATCCAGATTTGCCTAATTTAATTATAAAGACTACACACTTGTACGTCAAATTTAGTCCTTTGGATAGTTTGCAAGCAGAGGCTTTATCTTGTGATACGTTGTTTTCACTCTATAATTATCCTTTGGATTATAAATATGAAGTTGGACAAGACCCAGACGAATTCTATGAACCTGCTGAAGATCGAATGAAAAATAAACTTCCTCCCGTTCAATATGCTTCTATTCCTGTCGGATATACTATGCCTCTAAATATTCCTTATGAAGTATTAGCAGAGTTGTATATTCCTGACCTTGATAAAACAATTAGTGATGAACAAGGCGTAAAAACAGAATATGAAACGGTAGTCGATTCATTAGAAATAAGAGCGTTCAATTTGACAGGAAACGATATAGATGAAGAAGACGAACAAATAGCAGGCAGACCTACCACAAAAAGTCACCGTAGGAGATTTAACCCTGCAGGAAGAGTGCAAAGAGAAGATAATGTAATAGGAACAGTACCTGTGCATGGTTGCAAGGTAAGAGCAAGACGTTGGTTCAATACTCAAACTACCTTGACAGATGTGAACGGTAATTATAATATTACTTATCGTTTTAGAAGACCTGTCAATTATTCTATTGACTGGAGTAGAAATGATTTTGCGATAAGACGCTCTCAATGGTTTGGGGCTTATTATAGAGGTCCCAAAAGAAGAGGTAATTGGAATCCAAATTTTTCAAGGTCTTTGAATGAAAGACAATTACACTTTGCTACCATATTTCAAGCAGCACATGACTACTACTATAATCGAATGGTTGATATTCGCACTCCGCCCGTGAAAAGATGGCTAAGAAAACTAGTAATTTCTGCTATGGAAAGAAACTCCTCAGATAGTGGTGCAACAGGTGACTTTGCAGCGTGGCGATGGTGGATCAGTTGGCCTGATATTCGTATATTCAACCCAGGCGCGCAGACTCAAGATACTTACGCTACTACGATTCATGAATTAGCACATGCTTCACATTGGGCAATGAATAATGTACCTTTATATTGTGTCCGTAGTGTAGTGGTCGAGAGTTGGGCAAGAGCAGTAGAAATTATGTTTACAAGCCAAAGATATAGAAACTATGGTATGGTAAATTTTCTTTATGGTGGAGGATGGCAAGATGTTCCTTCAAGTAATGCTAATATTATGCGAGGCTACACACAAGTAGGTTTTGATTTAGTGGATGACCAAAATCAACGTTTTGTTAGAGCAAATAGAAATATCAATGAAGACCGTTTATTTGCCAATGATAATGTAACTGGTTTTACACTTAGAGAAGTAGAAAACGCTGTCAGAAATGCAAGAACTTTAGAAGATTGGCGTAATGCAATGGTAAATATAAATCCAAATATTAGAGCAATAGACCTGAATGAATTATTCAATTTTTACATGAATTTGAATATTAGTGCATGTCCAGGGTGTTTTATGTGTACCTATTAAATTCTAAATTGAAATGAAAAATACGTTTATTTTAATTTTAATCCTAATTTTAGTAGGATGTAAAAAACCTGAGCCTTGCAGTGATGTAAATTACTACATAAATAATACTACTAATAGACATGTAGATGTAATTTTTTTTCATAATTACGGTCGTAGTCAAACAACATTAAGTATAGAGGCTAATCAACGAAAAAAAATAGATATTTCTAATGAGAAATGTTATATTTGCCATAGAGGAGTTACTATGTGTAGCGATTCTGTCAAAGTTACTTTTGCTGATGGAAAATCTAAAATTGATGTAAATTGCTTTATTTACAATTCCACATCCTCAGCTGGTTTTTTGAATTGCTACAAAGATACAGTTAGTCTTTTTCAAAACAGAACCATAATTGAAAATAGTACAACGAATGTATTTGTTGTAAATGAAGATGATTACCTCGAGGCAAGATAAATAAAAAACCAAAAAAAGTCAAGCAAATCAAATATTGATTTGTTTGGCTTTTTATAAAAATAAAAGGTTTCTACTAAGATTTATACGGAAAATAAAAAGTGTCTGCTACGTTGAGCAATAGAAAAAATTGTATAAAGTTTGGTAGAAACAAAAAACAAAGTATTACCCATAAATAAAAATCAAAAAATTTCATCTTAAAAAAAACAAAAAGATGTTTTTTTTGAAAATAAATTTCAAAAAAACATCTTTTTATATCAAATTCAAAAGAAAACTAACTGATTAGTTTTTTAATTCCTTCAATCACTCTCGCCTCGCCTGCGTGTTCTGCCAACAAACTATCCATTCTAATCAAATCTACTTTATCACGCAAAATATTAGAACTTTCGATATATTTTTCTACCGTTGTCAAGCCACTTCCTGCATAACCTTTGGCAATCGTAATACCAATTCTATTCGTATAAGTTAATAATTCTTCCATTGCTTTGAGCGTTTTTTCTCCTTGTGCTTCCCAATCATCTCCGTCTGTACCATAGAAAATATATATATTATAATCTTTTGCCAAATTTTGTTCTTTAATAATCTTAGTTATCAATTCAAAAGCAGGATAAACATTGGTGCCACCTGCGACAGAGGCTTTGTAATAAGTGTAAAAATCATCAACTTCTTTTGCCTCTGTATCGTGCAAAATAAATTTAGTCTCGACTTGTTTGTTAAACTGATAATACAACCAACTATAAATCAATAAATGTTGCAAAGTAATCACTTCCGTAGGTTTTCCTTGCATCGAACCTGAATAATCGCGTACAAAAAACACCATTGCTTGTGCTTCAATATCTTTTTCTGCGGATAAAATTTGATATACTTTATCAGTAGGAGCGACCATAAAATTTTCAGGATTAGGTACTTGGTCTTTTTGAATTTTTCCTAATAAAATATTGGTTTGGATAATTTTTTTTAAGGTTAATTTTTTATCCAAAATTTGTCCGCTTCCTTCATTTCTATCTGTCAAATCATAGGTATATTTTGTCAAAGATTTTTTATTTCCTTTTGTTTTTAAGTTAGGTAATTCAAATCTTTCGGTCAAAATTCGTCCAATATCAAAGGCTTCTGCGAGCATTTCGTGTTGTCCACCTTGTCCGTTTCCTGCTCCTTCTCCCTCTGCTTCTTGTTCGCCTTCTTCATCTTTGATTTTTTTTTCACCAATTACCTTTCCTACATCTCCTTTTCCTGTGCCTCCAAATTCTTCTTCATTATTGGGGTTTGCATCGTGATGATATAATTTGGGTTCGGTAGTAGTTGGCACCACAATTACTTGACTTTTTTGTCCTTGTGCGGGTTTGAGTAATTTTCCGAGCCTAATTCTGCGTGGGAAACCATCTTTTTCGCGGTTTTGGTCTTGTTCTAATAAATCATCTAATCCTTTTAGCAGTGCCAAATATGGATATTCTGTTTTTTGGTTGAGTAATAGTTGGTAATCAGAATATTGATATAAAGACAAAATAGTTAAATCATCTTGTTTGAAAGCCTCTATTTTTTTTTCTTTTGGAAAAATATGTTCGGCTTCATTTTGATATTCTTCTATCATTCTCTTGGCAACATCATCAGGAAAATTATTTAATTGTAATAAGATATGTTTTGGAATTGATTTCATTTTGAGTAAATATGGTTTAATTTGTTATTTTTATTTTAACGCAAAAAACAACTAAAAATTTCATTTATCATATAAAACTAAGAAAAATAATTGAAAAAAAGTAGTAAAATTTTTTCATTGATTGATAAAAAAATTAGTTAAAAATCAAATAAAAAAAATATTTTTTTAGAATAGGAATCAAAATTAAATAAACTTATATTTCCGCCGTTTTCCCAATAGGCTTAAGTCTTTCAAAAAAATAAAAAAAGACACTGGCGCAAGTTTGAGGAAAATTTTACAGTAACTAATAGTTTAAGTGTAAAAAGTTGTTGGTTTGGTAGATAAATAAGGAACAATAATTAAATAACTTGATTTTTTGTATTTATTTTATATGACAATTTTGTTAGTGTTGTATTAAATTTAATTCTATTGTAATCAACTTTTT
>RDXZ01000043.1 GCA_004293265.1 Bacteroidota bacterium
GCAAGCGTGGACGCTTGCACCAGTTAATATCTCGTGCAAGCGTCCACGCTTGCACGAAGTTCAAAATAATAATTTTATCACTATACCTAAATAGTTACATTATTTTTTATTTTTGAATGATGTTTATGTAATTTTTTTGCAAATATAACAAATTATTAAACATCAATACAATAAATTATCATAAAAAATTTTTTTTTTACTTTCTCGGTTTTCCTTTTTTTTCCTCCTAACTTATATTAATACCCGCTAAAAATTTTTTCTAAAAAAAAATATACTTGCATTTTTGACAAGTCCAAAATAAATACTACCTTTACATTCTTAAAAAAAAGAAAAGAATTTATCTTTAAAATAACAATGAAAAAACAATATTTATTCTGGTGCATTATTTTGTGTTTGCACTTATTCAATATGAAAGCAAAAGCACAACAAAACGTCTTTTTTTCAGACGACGAGATTTTACAAGGAGCGGCGCATCGCGACAAAGTTTCTTTCTTTATTTTTCAAGCAGGTTTATATGACGAAGTAACTACACAAGTCAAACAAGTAAACGTTACGGGAAGTTTTAGAGGCTGGAGTACGGATATGAACGATACAAAATGGCAACTCAAACAAAGAAAAGATAAACTTTGGGTGCTTAGTTTTGAAAATCCTAACTTAAATAGTATCCCGCCAGGCGCACAATTTAAGTTCAGAATCAATGAAGGACAATGGCTTACGCCCACAGCAAAAAAATTTCCTAACGAAGAAGGTGGAAATTTGATTTTCTTAAAAGGACAAAAAAAACCACAACTCAGAGCAGAAATTAATAAAAATGGTACAATTTGGGCTTTTATAGAAGGTTTTGGTTTAGAAAGACCGCTTTCTCCCGCAGGCTATAAACTGACTAACGCACAAGGACAAGAAGTTCCGATTGCAGAAGTATATCCGAATACAAAAGAAAAAACTTTGCTCAAGCCTGCCACTGCTATCAATCACAAAAAAGTTTATTTTTTAGAATTGGTAAAAGAAGGCTTAAAAACAGCCGTTTCTTTTGATGGTTGGTTTAGAGAAGTTTTGTCGCACAAAGAAATGGGCGCAAATATTTCTGCTGATGGCAAAAAAACTGACATAAGAATTTTTGTGCCACGTGCCGAAAGTGTAAAACTATATTTATTTAAAAATCATACAGACAAAGAAGCCTACCAAACTATTGAGATGAAAGTTGATGACGATGGCGTTTGGGAAGCTACTATCAATGAAAATTTAAAAGGCGTTTATTATGACTTTACGGTGCATGGTGCCAAAGAAGAAGGAAATTTTTTTTATGAAACTGTACCTGTGCATATTTCAGACCCATATACGCGTGTGAGTGTAGATTCTTTTGGGAAAGGTAGAATCTGGGAACGTACAAAACCTGCTACTCCACTCAAAAACGGCAGACCTAAAATGCAAGATGTGATTGCTTATGAAGTGCATATCGAAGACTTTACAAATCAATTGCCTTTACCCGAAAATTTACGAGGCACTATTCCTGCGTTTCATAAAACAGGTTTGAAAAATAAAAAAGGAGCCAAAATTGGTTTTGATTATCTAACCGATTTGGGAATTAATACCGTTCATTTGTTACCTATGCAAGAATTTTTACATTGGCAATCAAAAGATTGGCAAGAATCTTTCAAAAATGATAAATTTATGCAAGAGCAAGGCATAGACAAAGAATGGTACGAATGGGGCTACCGAACTACTCACGCTTTTGCAGTCGAAAACAGATACAGACAAAAAGGTGGCGAATTTGGTACAGAACGCAATCAATTTAGAGATTTGGTACAGGCTTTTCACGACAAAGGTTTAGCCGTTATTATTGATATTGTGCCTAATCATACAGGCGAAAATATGGACGGACAAGATTTATATTTGCATTTTAACGCCATCGATAAACAATATTATTACAGAACAAAAAACTTAAAACATATTGGAGAATATGGCAATGAAGTCAAAACTGAAAACAGACCAATGACTCAAAAATGGTTAATTGACCAATGCAAACATTGGATAGATGAATTTGGCATCGATGGATTTAGAATTGATTTAGCAGGACAAGTCGACCAACAAACTTTAATTAAACTACGTGAGGCAGTCGGACAAGATGTGATTATTTATGGTGAGCCTTGGATTGGTTCGAATGACCCCGAATTTGAAAATAATCCTGATTGGGATTGGTATAAAATAGACGCACCGATTACGTTTTTCCAAGATGATGCCCGCAATGCGTTCAAAGGAGCAGTTTCTAATCCTGAAAACAAACAAAAAGACAGAGGTTATGCAGGAGGAGATTCAAAAGCAAAAGAAAAAGTAAAATTAGGACTAACCGCCAAATTCCCCGAAGAAAAAAGCCCTTTGAGTGGTATTAATTATTTAGATATTCACGATAATTGGGCATTAGCAGACCAATTTGCAACTAAAAATTGGGATGGAAGAATGGGCGTTGATGAAGATAATTATAAAATTGCGGCTGTGTTGCTTTATACCTCACAAGGTCCTATCGTAACACATGGAGGAAGCGAAATGATGCGTTCAAAAGGTTTAGCAGAATTGAAAGAAACCGTAAAAACAACCAACGCAGGCATCAAAATCTATATACATGGCAAACGCGATACGTATAATATGCGTAACGCAAATTTATTTTTGTGGGAAAATGTAGGCAAAACTAAAGGAGAAAGTGGCTCTTTTTGTGATTATAAAAATATGTACGCATTTTGGAGAGGCTTAAATCTTTTCAGAGCAAGCAAATATGGACAAGTTTTTAGAAACGACAAAGCAATTCCTGATGGATATTATGAATGGATAAATACCAAAAATGATTTTCAATTAGGCTATTTGGTAGCACAAGAAGTATTGGTTTTAATTAATACAGAAGAAAAAAACAATGTTTTTGAAAAAGTTTCTTTGCCCTCAGGAAATTGGCGTTTGGTGGCTAACAATCAAGCCGTCGACCACGAAAAAGGTGTAAAAGATAAAGATAAAAGCCTCGAAAAATTAGCAGGAAGTCAATCACACACCATTAATATGCCACCATTGAGCATCAAAATTTGGGTAAAAGATTAAGCGATTATAAAAAAATAAGGTTCTTCTAAAATTTATACGGAAAATAAAAACTGTAGCACACTTTTAGTGTGTGTCCACACACTAAAAGTGTGTGCTACAGTTCTCAATAGAAAAATCGTATAAATCTTAGTAGAACCATAAATAAAAACTACAATATTTTCAAATGTATTGTAGTTTTTTTTTGTGAGAGTAGAAAAAAGCGTTTGTTTGCAGATATTTTTTTGGTTTGATATGGATTTTATTTTTAAACGCCGTAGATGTGTCATCTGTAGAAAATAAAAAAAACTCGTTTATTTTTAGTTTTTGCGGTTAGTTTTACTTTATCCAACCCAAAAAATATAATCAACAGACAATAATTCGATAAAAATAATTTTTCTCCCAATACCAATTTATTTTATTTACAATTAAAAATATAAAAAAATTTGATTTATCCATAAATTTATAGCAAATTTGCAGTATCTATCTTATTTAATTATTTCTTTTGTATAAAAACTAAAAAAATATGCTATATTTTTTTTATTGTAGTGATAAAAAATAAATAATAGCACAATTTTAGAATAGAAATAATTATAAAGCATTGTTGTTTCTAAAAATAAATAACAATAAAAATTGATAATTTTTCAAAAAACGTAGTTAATTGTGTTTACACAAACAATTCGTAAACTCCTTTTTATATGGCACAAAAAAGAAAATATGTATTTAATATAGGCATAAAACTTCCTTCTGAAATCAATAATCGTGTTTTTTGGAGTTTTTTGGTTATAAATATTTCAGTTGTATTGGTAGCTTTTTTGTCTTATCAACAAATCATTACTTTAATAAAAAATAACCAAACGAGTTATCAAACTTTGCGTAGCACCCAAAGTTATTTTCAAAAAGTAAGAAATAGCGTCAATCAAAGCAATATTTTATTACAAAATCAATTAATTATAAGAAATACACAAAACGATTTAGTGAGGCAAAATAGTTGGAAACAAATTTTTATAGATGTTGATACATTGTCTTCCTATGAAAATAGCTGGCAAAATAGAGATATGCGTCTTAAATTTGAAAGCTTTATTATTTATATCAAAAAATTAAAAAAAGTTCAAGACGAAACGCAAATCGTTTTAGCAGTCGAAATATTACCAAGTACTGAAAAAAATCCAAAAGATACTTTGCAAAAAACCAAAGCAAAAGATTTGTTTCAAAACAAAGTTTTGGAAAATGTACAAGTTATTAATCAACAATTAGACGCACTGAATCTATATTTATCCGAAGAATTTAAAGAAAAAAATACTGATAGTCAATATAATTTATCTTATTTTTGGACAATTGAAGTCATTTTTCTGATATTTCTTGTGAGTGAAATTGCTTATTTGGGTTGGTGGGTTTCGAGGCGTTATCGTAAACAATTGTACGCAATTGAAGAATATATCGATATATTGGCACATGGAGATATTCCTGAAAAAATGAGCAATGAAGATGTTGAAACCTATAACATTACCCAAAAAATAAATAGCCTGACCGAACAACTCCAAAAAATAAAAGAGTTTGCTGGAACAGTTGGAGGTGGAACGTTTGATAAAGTAATGGACGTTTTTAACAATGAAGGAGAATTGGGAATCGCCTTGGCTCAAATGCAAAAAGGTTTGACACAAATTGCAGTCCGAGATATGCAACGAAATTGGGTAAACGAAGGTATTGCTCTTTTTGGAAACGTGTTGCGCGAATACGCAAACGCACAAGCGTTGTATGACGATATTATCATCAATTTGGTAAAATACATCAATGCTAATCAAGGAAGTATTTTTATTTTGAGAGAAGGAGGCGAAGAAAAAGAAAATGTTTTAGAGCAAAAAGCTTTATATGCTTACGATAGAGAAAGAATGAGCAGAAAAACTATCAAACCAGGACAAGGATTGATAGGACAAGTATGGCTCGAAAAAGATGTGATTTATTTAGAAGAAGCAGGTGAAAAATTTATCGAAATTACATCAGGTTTGGGGGGAAGTCTGCCAAGATGTGTGTTGATTGTGCCAATGATTAATACAGAATCGAAGGTTTTGGGAGTAGTAGAATTGGCATCTTTTCAAAAATTTGATGATTATGAAATTGATTTTGTAAAAAGAGTTTGTGAAATGATGGTGTCAGCAATTTCTGCCCTCCAAAACAACGACAAAACTCGAAGGCTTTTGGAAGAGGCACAACGAAATTCGCAACGTGCCAGCGTACAAGAGCAAGAAACAAGACAAAATCAGCAACGTTTAACATCTGTTCAAGACGAAATTACACGCCTTAAAAACGAACTCGAAAACAGAGATAGTTCATTGGAACGTACTTTGGCATATTTGGAAGTCAATTTACGTGATGAAATTTTGGTGGCAAATAATTATTTTTTAGATTCATTGAGGTACGATTTGGCAGAATTAGAAGGACAAAATTTGAGTATGCTTTTCAAAGACAAAGCACAAATTACAACAGAATATCAAAAAATATGGCAGGCGCTTCGAAATGGAGATAATGAAGAATATACTTTACAATTATTGACCAAAAATGGTGAAGACGTTTGGTTTGATGCTACTTTTACGCCTATTTTTGATGAACGTGAAATTGTCCAAAAAATCGTAATTTTAGCCATAGAAACCACCGAAAAAAGAACACTTATTCAACAACAACAAAATAAATGGGAAGCAGTTTCGAAAGGCGTTCCGATTGCTGAAATGAGTTTGTCAGGTATATTTATTACAGCAAATGAATCTTTTTTGAAAAATACAGGATATAAATTAGACGAAATCACTGGACAATCTTACAATCGATTTTTACCCGAACAAAACGCAGAACAAAGTGAAAATGAAGAAAAAATATGGCAAAAACTAACCTTTGGTGATGTAGTCAATAAAGAATTGACGCTTATAGCACGCAACGGACATATATTAGTTGGACACGCTACTTTTTCGCCTGTTTCAGATTTTAATGGAAAACCAGCAAAAATTTTATTGGTTTGGAAAATATAAAAAAGGTTGCTATTTAGGTATTCAATAAAAAATATGATTCTATTATTTTGGTGCAAGCGTGGAGGCTTGCACCAGTGAATATCTCGTGCAAGCTTCCACGCTTGCACGAAGTTCAGAACCAAAAATATCTAAATAAATACAAAAAAGATAAAAAAGAGATAAAAAAAATATCTCTCAAAAAAATGTATGCAAAAAAAAAATATTGCTATTTTAGGTAGCACAGGTTCGATTGGCACACAAGCCCTTGAAGTTATCCAAGAACATCAAGATAAATTTAATGTAGAAATTTTGACTGCTCGCTCTAATGCAGATTTATTGATAGAACAAGCCATTTTATTTTCTCCAAAAATTATTGTTATCACTGATAAAAAACAAGCAGAAAAAGTAAAAACTGCTTTATCTAATACAAATATCAAAATTTATAGCGATGAGAATTCACTCGCCGAAGTCGTGCAAGGCGATAATATTGATATTGTTTTGACTGCCTTGGTGGGCTATGCAGGGCTTTTACCAACTTTAAATGCTTTAAAAGCTAAAAAAACAATTGCCTTAGCCAACAAAGAAACTTTGGTCGTGGCGGGAGAATTAGTGATGAATTTAGCAAAAAAAAATAATTGTGCTATTTTGCCCGTCGATTCAGAACATTCAGCAGTATTTCAATGTTTGGTAGGCGAAAATTATCAACAAATTGAAAAAGTTATTTTGACAGCCTCAGGAGGTCCTTTTCGTGGTAAAACAACACAAGATTTATTGTATATCACCAAAGCACAAGCCTTAAAACACCCTAATTGGACTATGGGTGCAAAAATTACGATTGACTCGGCATCTTTGATGAACAAAGGTTTGGAAGTCATTGAGGCAAAATGGTTGTTCGAATTAGAAAACAATCAAATTGATGTCGTGGTTCACCCGCAATCGATTGTTCATTCTTTGGTTCAATTCAAAGATGGTTCTATCAAAGCACAATTAGGATTGCCTGATATGAAATTACCAATTCAATATGCCTTAGGTTTTCCTGATAGATTAACAAATAATTTTCCGAGATTTAATTTTTTGAACTATCCACAACTCACTTTCGAATCTCCCGATTTTAATACGTTTAAAAATTTATCTTTGGCTTTTGAAGCCTTAAAAAAAGGAGGAAATATGCCTTGTATTTTGAATGCGGCAAATGAAATTGCGGTGGAGAAATTTTTACAAGATAAAATTTCTTTTTTAGGTATGTCAGATTTGATAGCCAATGCGATGCAAAAAATAACCTTTATTCAAAAGCCCGTTTATGAAGATTATGTTTTGACTGATATAGAAACTCGAAAATTGGCTCAAGAATATAAAAATTAAAAAAAATTTTCTTATTTTGTTGCAAGCGTGGACGCTTGCACCAGTGAGTATCTCGTGCAAGCGTCCACGCTTGCACGAAGCACAAGATAATAATTTTATTAATGATAGCTAAATAGTTACATATATTTTTTAGATAAATTAAAAATTATTAAAAAAAATCACTATTTTTGCCAAACAAAAAACACAAAAATATGATTTTAAAAACAATAATTGTTGATGACGAACCGATGGCGAGGAACGTTTTGAGAGGTATGCTCGAAGAAAGTTTTGCGAGCAATATCAGTATTATTCAAGAGTGCAAAGACGTTCCTGAGGCTGTAAAAGCCATCAATACTTTACAACCTGATGTAGTTTTTTTGGATATTGAAATGCCCACTTATAGCGGTTTTGATTTATTAGATTTTTTTGATACTACCAAAATAAATTTCAAAATTATTTTTGTAACTGCTTATAGCGAATATTCTTTGCAGGCTTTTGAGATTTCTGCCATAGATTATATCCTCAAACCTGTTCGTTTTGAGGCATTGGATAGAGCCGTCAAAAAACTCATTTCTAAACCAAAAATAGAAAACGAAAGTGCCAATTATAAAACTTTGTTGGAAAATATGCAAAATACTCAAGATAAAAAAATAATTTTGCAAACTGCCGAAGATATGCACATTGTTAAACTATCAGAAATTATTTATATTGAGGCAGATAGTGGTTATTGTAACTTTTATACTGAAACACAAGGCGTTATTTTGATTTCAAAAAGATTGACTAATTTTGAGTATTTAGAAATTCAAGATGGTTTTTTTAGAAGTCATAGAAGTTATTTAATCAACACAAAAAAAATTGTAAAAATTGATAAAAAAAATTTTACAATCTTGATGAACAACAAAAAAGAAGTACCACTGGCACAAGATAAAAAAAATATTTTAATTGATAAATTAGGGCAAGAATAACTAAAAAAATGAACACAGACGAAGCAAAAAACATCAGAGAAGGCGAAGAAATACCTTTAGAAAAATTGGCTTTATTTCTTAATAATACCTTGAAAACCAATCACTTACCCTTAGAAATTTTACAATTTCCGGGTGGATATTCTAATTTGACTTATTTATTAAAATTAGGAGAAAAAGAATTGGTTTTACGCCGCCCACCCAAAGGTGCCGCCCACATACACAAGGGACACGATATGCAAAGAGAACATAAAGTTTTGTCTTTGATGAATAAATGCTATGAAAAATCACCCAAAACCATCGTTTATTCTGATGATTTAGATATTATCGGTTCGCCTTTTTATGTGATGAAAAGAATAAAAGGAACAATTTTGAGGGCAAGACAAAATATTGATATTGAAAAACAAACAGCCAAAAAATTAAGCCAAAATTTGATACAAAATTTGGCTGATATGCACAATATTGATATTTATGAAACAAAATTGATAGAAATTGGTAAACCTGAAGGCTATCTCGAAAGGCAAATTTCGGGCTGGATTCAAAGATATAACAACGCTAAAACTGACGAAATTACAGATATGGATTTTGTAACGCATTGGTTGGCAAGCAATCAAAAAGAAAATCAATCAAAACCTACTTTTTTACATAATGACTACAAATATGATAATGTTGTTTTAGATGAAAATAATTTAGGTGAAATTATTGGCGTATTGGATTGGGAAATGAGTACAGTAGGCGATTCTAATACAGATTTTGGCATTGCATTAGGATATTTACCTGAAAAAAACGACTCGCCTTTGTTGGTTTCTTTGAATGTGCCGATTATAGATGGAATGTTGAGCAGACAAGAAGCAGTTGAAATTTATGAAGACAAACGCAAACAAAAAGTAGATAACTTGGTGTTTTATTATGCTTTTGCTTTGTTTAAATTGGCAGTCGTTTTACAACAAATTTATTATCGTTATCAACAAGGTTTTACTAAAGATGAGCGTTTTAAGCCTCTCATTTTTATTGTCAAAGATTGTGTGATGATGGCAAAAAAAGCAATTCAACTCAACAAAATTAGTAATTTTTGAGTTTTACTTTTTATATATTTTATGGAATAAAAATTAATTTTGTTTAACTTAATTAAAAATATGTTAAACAAAACCTAAAATAATGAAACGCACTAAAATAAACATTTTTATAAAGCATAGGTTAAAATAAGTTGTTTTTGAGTTAAATTGATATATTTTTATATTTTTATTTATAATTATTTTCTTTTTATTTAGTATAGATATTTTTTTGTTCAATTATTTTTAAAAATAATTAAACAAATATTTGGAAAGTTGTTTAATATAATTTATCTTTGCTTTAACAAAAACCGAAATAGGTTATCAACTTTTTAAACTTAATACTTATATGGCAACTTTGAATTTGAATATGCTGGATAAAATTGCTAAATCTTTAAAGCCTTTTGCATTAAGATTGACAAAAGATAGTGATGATGCAGATGATTTATTGCAAGAAACGATGTTAAAGGCTTTTACGAACCACGAGAAATTTACAGATGGAACTAATCTGAAAGCTTGGCTTTATACAATTATGAAAAATACGTTTATCACAAACTATCAACGTGATCAACGAAGAAATACTTTTATTGATACGACTGAAAATATGCACTTTTTAAACAATCGTGAAAATCAAATAGAGAATTTAGTCAATTCTACTTTTATGATGGAAGATATTGATTATGCAATATCAAGATTGGAAGAGTGTTATAGAGACCCTTTTATGATGCACTATCGCGGCTTTAAATACCACGAAATAGCAGAAAGACTTAATATTCCGATTGGAACAGTCAAAAATAGAATACATATTGCACGCAAAGAATTGAAAGATTGTTTGATGCAATACGCAACAAAAGGCTAAGACGAACAAATTATTATAAATCACATGAAACCCAAAATATAATTGTACGATTATTTTTGGGTTATTTTTTTGGTTATTTATCAAATACAAACGAAAACCAAAAATGTATATAATTTTGCAAAAAATGTATATTTTTTTGTTTTATGATAAATATTTATTACTTTTGCATTAATATTTTACTATCAATATGAAAAAAAATGACCTTTTTTATCAAGTTGCTTTAAGCCTTATCGACGGAATAGGAGGCAAAAATGCACGCCTTTTGTTTATGTATTGTGGCTCGGCTCAAAATATTTTTCAAAAATGGACAACTAATCAATTTCATCAAACTATTCCGGGAATAGGACTAAAAACTGCTCAAAAAATCGAAGATTCTAAAAAAGAAGTTTTTAAAAAAGCCACAGAAATTATCGAAAAATGTGAAGAATATAATGTAAAAATTTTGAGTTTATTCGAAAAAGATACAGAGTTCCCCGATGTTCTAAGAAATTATGAAGATTCTCCTTTATTGATGTATTACAAAGGCAACGCAACATTAAACGATAAAAAAATCATTGGAATTGTCGGAACAAGACAAGCCACTGACTATGGCAGAGATGCAGTAGAAAAAATATTAACCGAATTAGCACCTTATAAACCATTGATTATCAGTGGATTAGCCTATGGAATAGATATTGCCGCTCATAAAACTGCGCTTAAATTAGGTTTAGAAACTATCGGAGTAATGGCAAGTGGATTAGATATTATTTATCCCGCAGAACATAAAAAAATTGCTTTCGAAATGCTCGAAAATGGCGGACTACTCACCGAAAACCCATTTGGAACTACTCCTGATGCCCGTAGATTTCCTGCACGAAACCGAATCATCGCTGGAATGTCTGATGCTTTGGTGGTCGTGGAAGCACAAATAAAAGGTGGTGCAGTGATTACAGCAGATATTGCCAATGATTACAACAAAGACGTTTTTGCAGTACCCGGTTCTATCAAAAGTGAAGCATCTTTGGGTTGTAATCTTTTAATTCAACAAAATAAAGCAATGTTAGTAAATTCTGGGGCAGATATTATTCAGTTTTTAGAATGGGACAATGCACAAAAAATCAACAAACAAATTCATTTAGATTTGGATACGTTGGATTTGACAGAAATTGAGAAAAAAATATTAAAACATTTGAAAGAAAAAGGACAAACACAAATTGATGTATTGGCTTATCAAATTCAAAAACCTGTTCAGGAGTTGAATGCGTTGTTATTAAATTTAGAATTATTAAACTTAATCAAATCTATTCCAGGGCAAAAATATTCCTTAAAAAATTAAAATGATAAAAACTTTTATTACCAAACATTGCCTAACATAGAAGGAAAAACTACGTAATTACTTCCTTTTCTTCTGTATTTTCTTTTGATTTGTTTGGATTGGCTTGTGCGAAACAAAACTGAAATCTCGTGCGCACCGCCTGTGTTGCGTGCAAATTGCCCAACTCCTATATCAAAACTATACAAGAAAGTAAAAGTATTGTAAGTAAAACCTGTTTGCGTAACTATCGCTCCATAATAATTATTGACAATCGGTATAGCACGATAAAACACGCCAAAAAGCATTGGATAGCGATATAAATTTGCTCCCAAGTCTAATTGTTGATAAATTCCTTGTCGGCTATAATAAATCATAGGTGTAAAAGCCCGCGTTGGTTCTTCTCTTTTATCTTTTTTGGCTTCATATTTTTTGAACGAAAGTCCTGCTTGCACACTAATTCGCATAGGTAATTTTTCAGGTTTTTCAGCAATAAAATTTAAGTTGGGTTGATTGAGATGATGCCCACTAATACCTATCCAAAAATCAGAAGTATAATAGGCAAAACCTGCATTCACATCTACATAATTGAGCGTAAAGTTAGGCAAACCTAATTCTGCTGAAGCACTATTGTTAGCACCCAAAGCAGTGATTTGGTCGCCAAACAACAACTTAAAATTATCCAAACTTCGTTGTCCGATACCTATTTGCATACCTCCTCGCAAGGCTGATTCTTTGTTCAAATAAAGATTATACGCATAAGAAGCCATCACAGAAGTTGCTCTAAAACCTGCTGAACCTGCTTTATCCGTAACCACAGAAAGTCCAATTCCACTTTTTATTTTACTAATATAATGCTCATAACCTACTTGAGTAGTAACAAATTCGCCGGGCAATCTTGGAAATTGTGTTCTATAATTAAACGTAAAACGCCCCTCCAAAGTCGTGCCTGTGAGGGCAGGATTGAGGTACATAGGCGAAGCATAAAATTGTGAAAAATGAGGATCTTGTGCAGACAAATAATCAATAAAACAACACAAAAATATGACTAAAATTATTTTTTTCAAGGCAATAGTTTTTATAAATAACACTTTATTTAGTAGATAACGAAACAAAATTGGTAAATATTATATGATTTAGACAATATTAGCCAAATGTTTTTTATAATTTGCTTTATCAACTCTAAACATATTACCTGTGTAAGTTAATTGATATAAACAAAGATTTCCATGTAAAAAAAAGTCCATTTCTGACAAAGAATAATTTAATAATTCACACAATAAAATACGCATAGCGCGTCCGTGCATACAAATAATAATATTTTTTTCTTCTTCTTGGGAGAGAATAATTTTTAATGCTTCTTTTTGCCTTGCTAATACTTGCAAAGGCGTTTCTCCTCCTTCAAAAGCAACTTCTAAATCACCTGAAGACCATCTTTGGAGTATATTTTCAAAGGCTATATCTTCCTCAGCAGATGGTTTGCGTCCTTCTTTTAGTCCCCAACTAATTTCGTTAAGACCTGTCAAGATGTGATGAGGAATTTGTAGTTCTGTTGTAAATCTTTGTACTGATTGATGAGTACGTTTGAGTGCGGAAGTGTATATTTTATCGAATGGAATATGCTTAAATGCTTCAAAAAAAGCATTTGCCTGCTTTCGTCCCAATTCGTTCAAGTCTGTGTCGATGCCACTTCCTTGTACCATTCCTAACCGATTAAAATCGGTTTCGCCATGTCTAATAAGGTATATTTTTTTCATTTTTTAAACGTCAATTTATTTTTTAAACGTCATAAATAACAAAAAATTGTAATTTATTTATGAAAAAAACATCGATTTAAAAATAAAAAAGATTTATTTTAATACATTTTTATAGTAATCTATGATACTTTGAAATATTCCAAGCAAATCTTCCACTTTATCCAGATAGTATTTTTTGTCGTCAATATACAATTTATCTGAATACTCAATAAATTGCCAAACATCGCCTGTAGTGATACAACCATACAATTTTTCAAGAGTAATATTCTTTCTTTCATTGTATTTTTTTGCACCCACTAATTGAGCGGCGCATTGTTTAATTCCTTCTTCTAAATCATTTCGTTTTGCTTCCACAATTTGAAAAATAGGCACACTTACCTCATAGGATTGAGTATCTTTGGTTAAAATAAAATCACATTCTCCTAACAAGCCTGTTTCTTTTTCTCCTACCAATGTTTCGCCTGAATAAATGGTAAAAAATTTGTGATTGAGCAAGCGTAATTCTTTCAGAATAGGTACTACTATCCACTCGCTTCTTGCTTTTTCTGTTTTAATGGGCATTTCTATACTTTCTTCTAACTCAAATCTTAGCCTTTCACTCACTTGAATTGGTTTTGAGTCGAATTCTAAACGTTTTCTTTGATGTTTAACACCAAATTTTTCTTCTAAGTCGGACAAATTAAAATCTGAGTATGCCATATTTTTGTTTTTTTTATTAGGTTATAAAAAATATTTGTTGTTTATTGTATTTATTCTTGCTATAAGAATTTTGTATATATTTGAAGTTTTAAGAAAAATACTTACTGTAAAAATTTTGTATATATTTGAAATTTTAAGAAAATATGTATCTACACAAAAAAACACGATTGTAGGGACGTGGCTTGTCCTCGCCTTGTGTGTGTGCGAAGGGCGAGGACAAGCCTCGCCCCTACAAATCAAATATTTCGCCATTTTAATTAATACACGAAAATTTTACAGTAACAAATTTATATATTTAACAACTTAAAAAACCAATTTTCGAAATATACATCAAAAATTAATTTCTTGAATTGCCAACCAAGCCATTAAGCCTGCCCCAATTTCTAAGGCTTTTTCATCAATATCAAACGTAGGAGTATGTACGCCTGAAACAATATTTTTATCTTCATTTCTTGTACCTAATCTATAAAAACAGCCATCAATTACTTGTGTGTAATACGCAAAATCTTCGGCGGCAAGCCACAAATCTAAATCTTTTACGTTTTCTTCGCCCATATATTCAATAGCAAAATCTTTTAATCTTGGAGTTAAAATTTCATTGTTTTTAAGAAAAGGATAACCACCTAAAATGGTAAACTCACATTTTGCACCCATCGCCTCAGCAATTCCTTCTGCTATTTTTTTCATTTTTTGATGCGCTTCTGCTCTCCATTTTTCGTCATAAGTTCTAAAAGTTCCCTCCAAATAAACTTCATTGGGTAATACATTGGTTGCTCCATTGGCAATTACTTTTCCAAAACTTAATACTGAAGGCATTTTTGGGCTGGCAATTCTACTTACAATTTGTTGTAATGCTATGATAATATGTGAAGCAATTAAAACTGCATCTACACAATTTTCGGGTGTTGCGCCGTGTCCACCTTTTCCGATTATTTTTACGTACAACTCGTCTGCACTTGCCATATACATTCCGCTTCGAAAACCTACACTTCCGACAGGCAAATAAGGCATCACGTGTTGTCCGATAATGCTGGTTGGTTTTTGAGTTTGATGTTGTGCTTCCAAAACACCTTCTTTTATCAACAATGAAGCGCCTCCCGGTGCTTTTTCTTCTCCCGGTTGAAAAATCAATTTGATAGTTCCCTCAAAATCTTCTTGGCAATTTTTTAAAATTTTTGCTACGCCCAAGAGCGAAGCCGTATGTGCATCATGCCCGCAAGCGTGCATCACGCCGTTATTTTTTGATTTATAAATGACATCATTTGCTTCTACAATAGGCAAAGCATCAATATCAGCCCGCAAAACAATTGTTTTT
Source organism: Bacteroidota bacterium (assembly GCA_004293265.1). Lineage (GTDB taxonomy): Bacteria > Bacteroidota > Bacteroidia > Cytophagales > Microscillaceae > RDXZ01. The sequence goes on from RDXZ01000043.1 coordinate 15,336, forward strand.
TTAGTAGGATTTTTTCCTTTGATGTAAGCAATCGTGCCTGTTTTGGCAATATTTGTATATTTTTCGATACCAAATTTATCTAAAGTATCAGCAATAAAATTCGCAGTATTATATTCTTCAAAAGATAATTCAGGGTTTTGATGAATATGCCTTCTAATTTCTATAATTTCATCTTTAAAATTATTGGCAAGTTTTTTTATTTTTTCTTTTAACATTATTTTTTTATTTTATTTTTGAAAAATCATTTTATAATGTTTGATATTTGCCTCCTCAAATATATCTCCAACGGCTTGAAAATTAAATTTTTGATATAAACCAACCGCAGAAAGTTGTGCGTGTAAATAAATCATTTTTGAGTGAGTGTTTGAATCATTTTGAACATCATTTAAAACGGCTTGCACCAATTGTTGCCCCACGCCTTGATTTCGGGCTTCAGACAAAACTGCAAATCTTTCTAACTTAACTCCTTTTTCTGTGAATCGCCAGCGGGCTGTTCCTACGGGTTTTTGGTCGACTATTGCCAAAAAATGCCTTGATGTTTCTTCAAATTCATCATATTCTTCTTCGGGTTCAACTTTTTGTTCTTCTACAAAAACAATTTTTCTAATTTCAAAAGCTTTTTCTAAGTCTTGTTTGTTAATGATATTTTGAATGGAAATAGACATAATTTTTAAGATGTAAGAAATGAAGATAAAGTAACTTATATTTTTTATAACCATTTTTTTGGGTATAAGTTCATAAAACGATAAGAAAAAACAAAAATGAAGTACCTCAGGTTTTCGCTTCGTTTGCTAAAATTACAAATACAAAACATATTTTTCTACCCATTCCATAACAAAAATATATATTTGATTGTTCAAATACACTAAAAAATCATATTTTTTTGAAAAATTATCTTATTTTTTTGTTTTATTGTTGTTCCAAATTTACGTTTTATCACAAAGATTTGTAAATTGTATAAAAAATACCTAACTTTGCACCTCGAAAAATAACCATAAAGTTTTGATTCTTTTTTTATTGATTATTTATGCTTTCTATACAAAATCTTTCTTTTTATTTTGGCGGTCGTGCCATTTATGAAAATGCTTCTCTGCATATCAAACCAAAAAATCGTATTGCTTTGATTGGAGCAAATGGTACAGGAAAATCGACTCTTTTGCGTTTGATTGTGGGCGAATATACGCCTGATGAAGGCAGTATTTCGCGTGCCAAAGAATGTACTATCGGTTTTTTAAACCAAGATTTATTGTCTTATCAATCTGAAAATAGCATCAAAGAAGTAGCGTTGGAAGCATTCGAAGAGGCAAATAAAATTCAAAAAGAAATTAATGAAATTTTACTGCAATTAGAAACTGACTATTCTGATAAATTGATAGAAAAATTAACCGATTTACAAACACATTTTGAAGCCTTAGACGGATATACCATCGAATCAAAAACAGAAGAAATATTAGAAGGTTTAGGATTTTCGACGGCTGACTTATCAAAACCACTCCAAAAATTTTCAGGTGGTTGGCGTATGCGCGTAATGTTAGCAAAACTATTACTCCAAAAACCTGCTCTTTTGTTGTTAGATGAACCCACCAATCACTTGGATTTGCCGTCTATAGAATGGTTAGAACAATATCTTTCTAATTATGAAGGTGCTATCGTGGCGGTTTCGCATGATAGAGATTTTTTGGCGAATATTGCCGATACAGTGGTAGAAGTTACGCAAAGAAATTTAGAATATTATGGTGGAGATTATGTGTATTATATCGAAGAAAAAGCACTTAGAAAACAAATACAACAATCTTCTTATGAAAATCAACAACAAAAAATAAAACAAACTGAAAGATTTATCGAGAGGTTTAAAGCAAAAGCCAGCAAAGCAAGACAAGTGCAATCACGCGTAAAAATGTTGGATAGAATGGATATGTTGGAAGATGTGATTGATGAAAATGCAAAAGTAAATTTTAGATTTCAATTTGGACAAGCCTCTGGAAAAGTAGTATTACAATTAGATGAAATTAGCAAAAGTTATGGCGATTTGAATATTCTCAAAAAGACAACTGCTACTATCGAAAAAGGTGATAAAATTGCTTTGATTGGTGCAAATGGAAAAGGAAAATCAACGCTTTTGAGAATTTTGGAAGGACGCGAACAAATTGACGGAAAAAGAGAAGAAGGTTATAATTTGCAAACCGCTTTTTATGCACAACATCAATTAGAATCTTTGAATGTCAATAATAATTTGATTGATGAACTCAAAATGGAAGGCTCACAAAAAAGTGAAGCAGAATTACGCAATGTTTTGGGTTGTTTTTTGTTTGGTGGTGATGACGTTTTTAAGAAAATAAAAGTACTTTCAGGAGGAGAAAAATCAAGAGTTGCTTTGGCAAAAGTTTTGATTTCAGAAGCAAATTTTTTATTGTTAGATGAGCCAACCAATCACTTGGATATTCAATCGGTCAATATTTTGATTCAAGCCTTACAAAAATACGAAGGAAGTTATGTAATTGTATCTCACGATAGGCATTTTGTGTCCGAAACGGCAAATAAAATTTGGTATATCGAAGACAAAGAAATCAAAGAATATCCCGGCACTTATTACGAATTTGTGGATTGGAGAGAAAGAAAAGCAGAGGAAAATAAAAATAATCCTACACCTGTAGTCGTTGAAAAAAATGCTAAACCTATTGTTACAAAAGAAAGAAACGACACAGAAAGCAAAAAAAATAAAAAAGAATTACAAAACGTTGAAAATCAAATTACAGAATTAGAAAATCAACAAAAAAATATTGAAATGCAATTGGCGGATTCAAATATTTATACTGACAAACAAAAATCTTCACAACTGCAAAAAGAACTTAAAAATGTGCAAGCAAAATTAGAAACTTTGTTGCAAGAGTGGGAAGTTTTGTCCAATTAATCGAAAAAAAAATTATTTTTGACAAATATAAAAAAAAGACGCTTTTAGTGCGTCTTTTTTTATCTTATTTTTCTAAATTTTCATTCCCAAAAACATAATATCATCTCTTTGTTCTGTATTTTTTTGATGATTTTTTAATAATTCAAATAATTTTTGCTCTTGAAAAGATAAATGTTGATGGCTATTTTCATTCAAACATTCTAAAACTTTTACTTCTCCGATACGTTTTCTATACAAATCACTTTGGTCAGAAAAACCATCAGAACACATATAAATAATGCTATTTTCGTGTAAAACAACAGATTGATTTTCAAAAGGCGAATTATTTTGTTCACCTCCAATTGATTTTCTTGTTCCCTTCAAAATATTTATTTTTTCGTTTTCAATGGCATCAATATAATACAAAGGTCTTTTCGCACCCGAATAGGTAAGTTTTATTTGTGAATTTTCTGATTTTTTTTCTAAAACCACAACCGCAATATCCATTCCGCTATTGTTATTGGTTTCTTTTTGTCTTAAAACAATTTGTATTTCTTGATGTAAATTTGTTAAAATTTCCGCAGGATTCATAATTTTATGTTGTAAGACGATTTGGTCTAACAAAGTATGCCCAATCAAACTCATAAAAGCACCCGAAATGCCATGCCCCGTACAATCGGCAGTGGCAACAATAATTTTATTATCAATTTTTTCAATCCAATAAAAATCACCTGAAACAGTATCTTTAGGCAAATAAATAGCAAAAAAATCTTTAAAAAATGGTTTAATTTTATTAATATTAGGCAAAATTGCTTGTTGAATTAACAAAGCGGCATTGATACTTTGTGTCATTTTAGAACGATATTCGTCCAAAAAAATATTTTGTTCTGATAATAAATCTTTTTGCGTGAGTATTTCTTCTTGATTTTGTTCAAGGGCATATTTTTGCTCTGATAATAGTTCATTTTGCGCCAATATTTCTTCTTGATTTTGTTCGATTTCAGTTTTTTGGGCTTCTATGATATTTTTTGCTTTGATGATTTTATTTCTGCTTCTATTGATAAAAAACAAGATAATTAACACAAAAATCAAAGCATATACAAACATCAAAGTATAAAAATGTTGGTCTGCTAATTTTTTTTGTTGTTGATTTTTCAAACTGATTTCTTTTTTATTATAATCATATTCGGCTTGCATTTTTTGTGCTTTTTGCTCGTTTTGATTATTGATGAGGCTATCATATTCAGTTTTATACAACGTAAAATAACGCAATGCTTCTTCATAATTTTTATTTCCTTCATAGCATTTGCTCAAAGTCAAAAGAGAATTTTTAATATTTTCTTTTGTATTGGTTTGATACGCCAAATCAAGTGCTTTTTTGGCGTGTTCTAATGCTTTTTGGTATTGATTTTCACCTAATTCACTGCGAGCCAAACCTTGTATGGCTTCACAGACCATCATTTTATCACCTATTTCCCCAAAAATAGAAAGTGCCTTTGAAAAACAAGTATCGGCTTGGTAATAATCTTTTTTTTCTAAATGAATTCTACCAATATTATTAAAAGCCATAGCAATTCCTTTTTTTTCTCCAATTTTTATTTTTATTTTCAAAGATTGATAATAAAATTTGAGTGCTTCTTCAAATTTATGTTGTTGGTGATAAATAATAGCAATATTATTATAGTTTGATGATATGCCCATTTGGTCTTTAATTTTTTCACGTATTTTAAGTGCTTCAAAATTATATTTTAATCCATCTTCAAAATTTTTTTGTTTGGTATAAATAAGTGCAATATTACCAATAGTGTTGGCTTTTCCTTTCATATCTTTGATTTCATCTCTGATTTTTAGGGCTTGAAAATAGTTTTCCAATGCTTGTGGATATTTTCCTTGCATATCATAAATATTTCCAAAAAGATTATAAGCACCACCCAAATTTATCTTGTGATTTATTTTTTTAGATAAAAAAAGTGATTTTTCTGCGTATTTTGTAGCATTGTCATATTCGCCTTTCACTCTATACACAACGCCAATCATTCTGCTTGCCTCTGCGATTTGTCTTTCAAATTGATATTTTTCTGCTAATTTTTCTGCTTTTTTTGCAAATATAAGAGAAGTATCAGCCTGAATATTATGATAAGCATCACTGATTTGTATTAGAGTTTTGATATAATTTGTATCTTTTTCAAAATTTTTTTGATTGGATAGTTTAATTTCTAATTTTTTTAAACTATCAATTTGTTTTCTTTGAGCCAATAAATTTATATTCAAAATCAATAATAAAGAAATAAAAAGTAGTTTTTTCATTTTTCTAAAAAGTAGTTTTCTTTTTTTTCATTCAAATATAATGTAGAGAAAATACAAATACAAATAAAACATAAATAAAAATCATTTTTTTTTATGATGAGTTCAATTTATAAAAATCAAAACAAAACATATTTTAGTTGGTAGTAATTGAAATCTTGGATTATAATAAGTTTAAAACATTTAATTTTCAAAATATATTTGAATAATAAAAAAAAATTCATAATTTTGTACGTTTTTTATAAAATCACGTACAAATAAATAGTGATATATAAAAAATTATATTCGTACACAAAATTTTAAAATAATAATATTGTTAATTTTAATATATGAAAAATTTTTTTTTGTTTTTATTGTTTTCTATTTTTCAATTAAATTTTTTAATTGCACAACAACCCAAAACTGCCAATATACAATGGGCAAACAGAGTAATTGCGGTTTCTTCTGAATTTCGAAATCCAGATAAACCCTCTACCGACCAGTTTCGTGCCGTTCAAGTGTTAGGAAAGCCCAATAAATTACCTGCTTTTGGAGATAGTCCTTGTGCTTGGTCGCCTGCAAAACAAAACAATATTGACGGGGAATTTATCAAAGTAGGATTTGCTACGCCAATGAAAATTGAGCAAATTGCTATCGCAGAAAATTGCCACCCAGGCGCAGTTACACACGTATATGTGTATGATGCCAATGATACCGAAACATTGTTGTATAAAAATGTAAATGTTGCTCCTTTGAACATACCCGGGCGTATGAATCGTATTTTTCAAAAAGTAGATTTTGATGTTTTTGCAGTCAAAATAGTTTTGGCTACTTCAAAAGTGGCAGGTTATAACCAAATTGATGCCATCGGTATTTCAGATTCTTCTGAGCCAATAGAAGCACCTATTTCTATGACCGAAAAAGAAAAAGAATTATTTGAAGTCAAATCAAAACCTCAAAATTTAGGTCCTAATATTAATTCTGTGTATCAAGAAATAGCACCAATGGTTACTCCTGACGGAAATACAATTTATTTTACACGCGGAAAACACCCTAAAAATACAGATAATCCAGATAAACAAGACGTTTGGTTTGCTAAAATAAATAAAGATGGAACTTTTGAGGAAGCAGAAAATATTGGCGCACCTATCAATAACAAGTACCATAATTCTTCGTTTTCTATCACGCCTGATGGCAACACAATGCTCATCAACAATGTTTATAATGAAGATGGCTCGTTAGAAAAAGGACTTTCCATTACCAAAAAAAACAATAAAAACGAATGGGAAAAATCAAAAACGGTTATCATAGACGATTTTTATAATGTGAATGATTACGCAGAATATTGTTTGTCGCAAGATGGAAAAATATTACTAATGACTGTGCAAAGAAAAGATAGTTTTGGTGGAAAAGATATTTATTTTTCGAGGTTAAAAGAAGATAACACTTGGTCTGTCCCCGAAAATTTGGGCAAAGTTGTCAATACTGCCGCCAGCGAAACTTCTCCTTTTTTAGCCTCTGATAACAAAAGTTTGTATTATTCAACAGGCGGATTTAGTGGTTATGGCTCAAACGATATTTATGTAACAAGAAGGCTTGATGATACTTGGAAAAGTTGGAGTGAACCTCAAAACTTAGGACCTGAAATAAATACTACTAATTGGGAAGCCTATTTTAGTATTTCTGCCAAAGGTGATTATGCTTATTATGCTTCTTACCATAATGCGATTGGTGATTGTGATATTTTTAGAGTAAAACTATCAGAAAAAAATAGACCAGAACCCGTAGCACTTATCAAAGGTAAAGTATATAATAAAAAAACAGGAAAACCTATTGCCGCTAATATCATTTATGACTTTATGCCTGACGGAAAAAATGCAGGAAAAGCCACCTCAACCCCCAATACAGGTGAGTATAAAGTGGTTTTACCTTTGAAAAAGAAGTATGATTTGTTGGCAGAAGCAAAAGGATATTTGTCAATTGATGAGATTGTAGATTTGTCTGATAGTACTAACTATATAGAAATGAACAAAGATTTATATTTAGTACCAATTGAAAAAGACGCATTAGTCCGATTGAATAATATATTTTTTGCAGCAACTTTGTTTAATTTATTACCCGAATCAGGACCCGAACTCAATCGTTTGATTAAAACAATGCAAGACAATCCTACAATGAAAATTCGTTTGGAAGGGCATACCGAAAATTTTGGAGGCGCAAGAGAACAAATGAAACTTTCTAAAAATCGTGTAGAAGCTGTTAAAAGGTATTTGATAGAAAAAGGTGGATTTAAAGAAGATAGAATAAAAATAAAAGCCTTTGGTGGAAAATACCCCGTTTCGAATGGTAAAACTGATGAAGATAGAGCCAAAAATAGACGAGTAGAGGTACGGATTTTACAAGAATAAAATTTATTTTCATTTATGATAAAACAAAAAATACAAATACAAGAAAATCAATGTATTTGTATTTTTTTGTTGTCAATTTTTTTTATTTAATTATGATTTAGATTTTTTTTCCACTCTTACCCAAACATCAGTTCGTCCAATATAACCGCTTTGGTCTAACGAACCTCTTACTTCGATTTGATTTTTTCCTTTGAGTTTGATGTTAGAATAATAAGTGCTACCACTTTTTGGGTCATAAATATTTCCATTTTTCCATTCTTTTGATGTAGCATCAAAAACAAAATCTTTTATCATACGCATACCTTTGACAGGGCGAGAGCGTAAACTTTTATCAGGATTTTTTTTGTCAGTTTTAGGGTTTCCTTGTTCGTCTTTGGGTTCTTTCAACCAGACTACTTTTCCATAATATTTATCTCCTTCACGTTCTATTTTGACGTAAGAAGTGCCTTCACTTGGTTGCCAAACGCCTACTAAATCATCGGCAGATTGTGCTAAAATATTTGCTTGAAAAGCAATAATGCTTATCAAAAGCATCGCTATAAAACTTATTTTTTTCATATATTTAAAAAATTAAAATTAAAATTAAAAAATTATTGTAAAAACAAAGTACAATCAAAATCAGCCAAAATAGATACTTTTTCTTCTGAAGTTTCATCTTTTAAGTTCAAATCAATCAATGCCTCAAAAGTTCCTTTTTGAAAAAAATCTTTTGCATCAGCCTTTTCGCTCATTGTGGGTGATAGTTTTGCCGTTTTTGAGGCAATTTTAGAAGCGTTTGCAATAGACATACTTTTGGTGTCTTTTTCTAAAAACTGCAAAGTAATATTAGAAAGCAGGTCAAAATTTTCGCTTCCTTTCACACGCAAAGACAAATCACTCAATTTTGCTTTACTGATTTTTGTGGCTTTGTTTGCTTTCAATATACTATCAATATTTATTTTAATGATAGTACGAATGCTTGCAGTGCCAAAATCAGCCTCTTTGCCTTCGAACAATAGATTTTTAAGCGATATTTTAACTTCCGCTTTGGGGCTTCCTCCACAATTATATAAAAAAAGAGAGCCAAAAAATAAACAAAAAATAAAAAGTAATTTAGAATACATCATAATAAAAACATATATAGTAATGCTATAATAACAAAATTCATTTCATTTTGTTTAAAATATTTCAAAAAAAATTCAAAAAAAATTTTTCTTTGAATGAGTGTTAATTAAAAAAACATCAAAAATTGACCAAGAAAAAATTTCTTAGTCAATTTTTGATGTTTTTTTTATTTTCTTTCAAATTTTATTTTCCTTCCAAATAATTATTTAATTCTTTTACACTCGAATCAAAATTAAAAGCATCGTTTAATTCGTAATAATTATTTTTATTATAACAATAAGTGTGAGCAAACTTAGCAAAATCTAATTTGGTTTTTTCAAAACTAAATTGTTTCATTACACTTTTGATTTGTGATACAGAAAGACAATTTGCTTTTGTAAATTGTTTAGCCACCGTCATTTTTGTATCCTCAAAACTTTGGCTTTGCAATGATTTTAACGCTCTACCAAAATCTGAATCATTCATCGAGTTTTGGCAGTTATTGTTGTTATTGTTATTTTGATTGTTATTGCTATTTTGATTGTTATTATTTTGGTTATTCGAATTATTATTGTTTTGATTGTTGTTATTGTTATCCCAATTATTGTTACTAAATGGGTCATTATTAGGTGTAACAACTCTTGTATTTACTCCGCCGGGCAAATTCATTTCTACCTCATTTTCACCTGCTTTGACTTCGGTTCTAATGCCATTGATATCAATCACAACTTTTTCTTCAGTGTTTGAGCGATTATTGTTGTTTTGATTATTTTGGTTATTTGAGTTATTGTTGTTTTGATTTTGTGAGTTGTTTGATACATTGTTATTGATAGGTTGATTGCTTGCATTGTCATCATTTTCGACTGACAAACCTGCGTCTTGTGGGGCAGAAAACAATCTTACCACGTAATTTCCACGTCTGTTTTTACGCACACGATACACGACTTCACCTTTATTAGAAGTATAAACTGATTTTGTGATTTCGGGTAATTGTTGGTTTTCAAAAATAATTTTTGCCTTCCAATAGCTATTGGCATCAGTAGGAATTTTTACATTCGCGGCAGCTTTGCTATTTTTTCTCTCTCCATTGACAGAAACCCAAAACCTTACGCCGTCATCAGCAAAAATTGTAAGCGTTCCATTTTGATTACTATTATTTTGTGCAAAAGCGTTGATTTGGAAACAAACCAACAAAAGAAACATTAACTTTTTCATATTTTTTTTGTGTTATAAATTTTTTATTTTTTTATCTATCAATTCGAAACGGCACTCTTGCATTCTTAAACATTTCAGAAAATAATCGTTGTGGCACTCCATACGCTTTTATTTTGTATGTTCCTCGTTTTTTTCTGATGATATAAGTTTGTTCTTTATCGTTACCAATTCTAAATCCTTCGTGTGTAATATCAGGAATAGTTTGGTTTTCGAAAGTTGCCGTAATTTGCCAAACTTCTCCTGTAATATCTTCAGCCACCACGCGTGCGGCGGCTTGTTCATTTATTTTTTTTCCATTGACTAATAACCAAAAACGCTCGCTTTTATCACTAAAAACAACCAAACGAGTTTTGGTTTGGCTTAATGTAATTTGGATAGAAAAATAAAATAAGATGCTAATATAAAAGAAAATTTTGAACATATCTAATTGTTTTTAATGATTACTTTATAACTAAAAATTTATTACAAATGATTTTATTTTTTTCAATTTTTTATGAGAAGTTATTTTTTTCGTAACTATTTAGGTTATTTTGGTGCAAGCGTGGACGCTTGCACCAGTTAATATCTCGTGCAAGCGTCCACGCTTGCACGAAATTCAAAATAATAATTTTCAAAAAATATCTTAATTTACTTTTAATAATTTCTCTAAAATATTTTGAGCGGCAATAGAAATGACAGTTCCAGGACCAAAAACGCCTATTGCACCTGCCTGATACAAAAATTCGAAATCTTGTGGAGGAATTACTCCACCGACAATTACCAAAATATCTTCACGCCCCAAATTTTTCAGTTCTTTTATCAACGCTGGCACCAAAGTTTTGTGTCCTGCCGCCAAAGAAGATGCTCCAACGATATGCACATCATTTTCGGTGGCTTGCAAAGCAACTTCTTGTGGTGTTTGAAAAAGAGGACCTATATCTACATCAAAACCCAAATCAGCAAAACTTGTGGCGATAATTTTTGCTCCTCTGTCGTGTCCATCTTGTCCCATTTTTGCGACCAAAATTCTTGGTCTTCTACCTTCTAATGCTGTAAATTCGTCTGCTTTTTTTCTTGCTAATGCAAAATTTTCATCATCAGAAACCTCCGCAGAATATACGCCAGAAATTGCTCTAATGGTTGCTTTATATCTTCCAAAAGCCTTTTCCATCGCATCAGAAATTTCTCCTAATGTAGATCTTTCTTTGGCGGCTTCGATGGCTAATGCCAATAAATTTCCTGTTTGGTTTTGTGCGGCTTCGGTAATATTTTTCAAACATAAATTTACTTTTTCGTTGTTTCGAGTATTTTTGATATGGTTCAATCGTTCAATTTGAGCATTTCTGACCAATGTATTATCAATTTCCAATAAATCTATACTTTGTTCTGAATCAGGTTTGAAACGATTGACACCTACCACAACATCTTTTCCTGCATCGATGCGGGCTTGTTTTTTGGCGGCGGCTTCTTCGATTCTCATTTTTGGCAAACCTGTTTCTATTGCTTTTGCCATTCCACCCAACTCTTCGACTTCTTCTATCAACTTCCAAGCTTTTTTCACTAAATCGTGGGTAAGTTTTTCTACATAATAAGAACCTCCCCAAGGATCAACGACTTTGGTAATATTGGTTTCTTCTTGTAAATATAATTGTGTATTTCGAGCAATTCGAGCCGAAAAATCAGTAGGTAAAGCCATTGCCTCGTCCAATGAATTGGTGTGTAAAGATTGTGTATGCCCCAAAACTGCAGACATAGCTTCGATACAAGTTCGTCCTACATTGTTAAAAACATCTTGGGCGGTAAGGGAATAGCCTGAAGTTTGGCAATGTGTTCTCAATGCCATTGAAATTTCTTTTTTGGGATTAAACTCCTTGACTAATTTTGCCCACAACAACCTTCCTGCACGCATTTTTGCCATTTCCATAAACGGATTCATACCTATTGCCCAAAAAAATGACAATCTTGGTGCAAAATCATCAATATCCAAACCTACTTTCAATCCTCTACGAATATACTCTAATCCATCTGCTAAGGTATAGGCTAATTCTAAATCGGCGGTTGCACCTGCTTCGTGCATGTGATAGCCTGAAATAGAAATCGAATTAAATTTAGGCATATATTGAGAAGTATATTCGAAAATATTACCAATGATACGCATACTTGATTCAGGTGGATAAATATAAGTATTTCTCACCATAAATTCTTTCAAAATATCGTTTTGAATAGTGCCGCTTAGTTTTTCAGGTGAAACTCCTTGCTCCAAACCTGCGACAATATAAAATGCCATAATTGGAATTACCGCTCCGTTCATTGTCATCGAAACCGACATTTCATCAAGGGGAATCGAGTCAAACAAAATTTTCATATCTTCCACCGAATCAATCGCCACGCCCGCTTTGCCCACATCTCCCATCACGCGTGCATTGTCCGAGTCATATCCGCGATGAGTGGCTAAATCAAAAGCAACAGAAAGACCTTTTTGTCCTGCCGCCAAATTTCGTTTATAAAAAGCATTAGAGGCTTCAGCAGTAGAAAAACCTGCGTATTGTCGTACCGTCCAAGGACGTTGGACATACATTGTCGCATAAGGTCCTCTCAAAAAAGGTGGTTTACCCGCAATAAAATTAAGATGTTCTACTTCTTTTAAATCTTCTTTGGTATAAAAAGACTTAATCGTAATTCCTTCAGGCGTGTGTGATGTTTTTAAATCAGGCACAACAAAAGTTTGAGAAGTGTTTTCAAAAGAAATCTTACTAAAATCAGGTTTCATCTTATTTATTTATTTGTTTATTTTGTTTTGCAAAAGTAATAATTTTTTTTTATTTTATGATAAATTTTTAGTATCTATTTTAGGTAAATTTTTTATTTTTGGTTTTTGATAGTATTAGAACTTTCCAAAAGTTTAAAATTTTTGGAAAATTAGGAAAAAATACAAAATATTATAAAAAAATTTATTTGGTATCATATTTTTATGTATCTTTGTAAAATTTATTAAAATTCTACAAAAATTATGTTATATCATATTTTAAGATTGATTACGATATTAGCCACTCGTATTTTTTTTAAGTCATTAAAAGTAAAAAACAAACAAAATGCGCCTAAAAATGGAGCATTAATTGTGATTTCGAATCACCCTAATACTTTTATGGACCCAATGTTGATTGCTTCTCAACTTTCTTCTCCTCTTTATTTTTTGGCAAATGCGTCTATTTTTGTAAGTCCGTTTACGAAGTGGCTTTTTACAAAACTGCACATGATTCCAATTCAAAGAAAACACGATACCAATAAAGAAAAATTTGATAACAAACAAATTTTTCAACGTTGTTATGACCATCTAAAAAATCAAAAAGCCATTTTAATATTTCCCGAAGGAACAAGCATCAGAGAAAGACGTTTGCAAGAATTAAAAACAGGTACTGCACGCATCGCCTTAGGTGCGGAGGCACAAAATAATTTTGAATTAGGTACAAAAATTTTGAGTGTTGGCTTAAATTATTCCCAACCCGAAAGTTTTAGAAGTGAGGTTTTTATTAATTTTGATGAAGTAATTATTGTCAAAGATTACCAAAAATTATACGAAGAAAATCCTGAAAATGCTATCAAAAAATTGACCGAAGATATGCGAAAAAGATTAGAAACGCATACAATTCATACCTATTCAGCAGATGAAGATTATTTAGCGATTCAGATTGATAAAGTATATGGAGAGCAACTCAATGAGGATATTGAATTATCAAAAACAGAATCAGAACAAGAATATTTAATGAATAAAGGCATTATCGAAGCCATTCGATATTTTAATGAAAAACAGCCTGAACGAGTTAATAATTTTCGAAAAAAAATTGAAAGATATGTTAATAATTTGGAAAGGTTAGATTTACAAGATGAAATATTTAAAAATCGAAAAAAGAATAAAAAATCACTTTTTGGAAGTAGTTTAAAAGATTTATTGTTTTTTTTCTTTACTTTTCCAATCTTTTTTTGGGGCTGGCTTAATAATTTTATTCCTTATTGGTTTCCACAACGAGTGGCAAAATCTATTGTGAAATGGAGTGAAATGGAAGAATATACGGCTCCTGTGATGATGCTCACAGGCACGATAATATTTCCGTTTTTTTATTGCCTAAAAAGTTTTATTGTATATTGGTTTTTTGGTTATCAAATTGCACTTATTTATTTTTTGAGCCTTGCTCCTGCTGGTTTTTTTGCTTTGTATTACAAAACAAAATGGCAAGTTCAACGTAAAAAATGGCGTTTGTGGGCAATATTTGCCAAAAGAGCCAATTTAGTAGCAGAGTTATTAAGCCAAAGAAAAGAAATTATCAAAGAATTAGAAACAGCAAAAAAAGAATATTTTTCAACACCTTCATAAACTTTTGTTACAACCAATATGTATCGTTTTTTTTATATTTTTATATTTTTATTATTTCTCAAAACATCTCTCATCGCTCAAACCGAATTAGCGGATAGTTTGAAAAGAATACTCAAAAATAACATACCCATAGAAAATGAAATCGAGGCTTTGGTGGCTTTATCTGATTTTTATGTGAATAAAGATATAGAACTTAGTTATAATTATGCACAAGAAATAACCAAGAAATCAAAAAAAATAAACAATACTTATCTAAATGGTTTAGCAAAATTATCGATGGCAAATATTTATAGACATACCAATAGAATACAAGAAGGTATCAAATTTGCCAAAGAAGGATTGGAAATTGGGCATAAAATTAACAATAAAAAACTCAAAATAGAAAGCCTTAAAATTTTAGGAGGTATTTATATGATGCTTGACAATAAAAGTTTAGCACTCAATTTTTATCTGCAAATACTTGAATCTTCTGATGAGGCTACTTTAAAATTAAGTTCAGGTGTCAATCAATTGATTGCTTCACTTTATTCTGACCAAAAAAAATATGATAAGGCTTTATTTTATCTTGAAAAAGATTTGAAGTTACATACTAAAAATAAAAAAGTTGAAAAAGGAGGAACTTGGAGTGAAATAGGCAATGTATATTATAGACAAAAAAAATATGACCAAGCCTTGCAATACTACCTCAAAGCACGCGAGGAGGGAGAATATATGAAAAATATATACACACTTATTTATGCAACTAATAATATTGGATTGGTTAAGTTCAGACAAAAAAAATATGATGAAGCAGTTAAATATTACGAAGAAACATTGGAATATGCTCAAAAAGGAGAAAACTATCGGCATAAATCTAATACATTGAGTAATTTAGCACAATTATATTTGGAAAAAGAAGAATATGAAAAGTCGATTATGTACGGAAAAAAAGGGCTTGAAATTGCTATCAAAATAAAAGATATTGTATTAATTATTGAAATTTCTAAGGTTTTTACGAATTTATATGAAAAAATAAATGACAAAGAAAGTAAGTATTTTTACCAAGAACTCAAATATAAGTATCAAGATAGTTTAATGCTTTCAAAAGATGAAAAAGAATTGGCGGCTCTCGAATTTCATCAAAAAATGATTATAAAAGAAAAAGAAAATACGATACTCGCACAACAAAATCAATATTTATATATATATGTTGTGCTTTCGATTGTGGTGGGGATTTTATTGGCAATTATTGCTTTTTTATATTTTAAAAGGAATAAATTAAAAAAAGAAGTGATTGCAGAACACGATAAAATTATGACTGATTTGCAACATAACAGAGAATTAGAAAGAAAACTCAATCAATCAGAGCAAATGAGGTTACAACAAAAAACAGATTTTCAAGCACGACAAATGACAGGACAAGCGGTGCTTTTGATGCAAAAAAATGAATGGTTAGTTCAGATTGAAAATAAATTAAAAAGTTTGGAAAGTAGTACGCCTCTCGAACAAAAAAGAGGAATAAAAAGAATATTTTTGGAAATAAAAGAAGCTATTAATTTAGAAGATGAATGGGAAAAATATAGAAAGCAATTTGAGGAAGTTCACCCAACTTTTTTTATTAATATTCAAAAAAGATTTCCAAAAAGTACGCCCAATGATTTGCGTTTGGTGGCTTATATCAAAATGAATTTATCTAATAAAGAAATTTCACAAATAACAAATATTACTTCGGGTAGTTTGAAAGTTGCTTTTAATCGATTAAAAAAGAAATTTAATCTTTCAGAAGAAGATAGTTTGAGAGATTTTATAAGAGAATTTTAGAATGTAAAATAAAAAATTCAATCGATTGAAATACTACTTAAACAAAAAAATAGGACAAAAACAAGATTTTATCAAAAAATAAAAAATATAATATTTCTTAGAAATGTTATATTTTTTTTTGTTAAAGATTTGCAATTGATAAAAAAACACTTTAATTTTGAACATTATTTATAAAAACATTAATCTAAAATAAATCTAATTTTACCTTTATTTACTAATAATAAAGGTTTTTGTAACTTGTAAAAGTCCTAAATTATGGAAGAATATAATCGAATTATAGAATCAATTAATGTAAAATTTTTAAAAGCAAAAAATATAAAAATTTTACAATCTATTCAAGTAAAAAATTATTACAATGTTGAGAATTTTTTATTTTTATTGCATCATAGCGAGCTTTCTTTTGGTGATGGCATAAAAAAAGTAGAAAAAGGTGATTTGCTTTTTGTACCCGGCAGCAGACCTGCAAGCATTTGGTTTGGTAACACAATTACCGCAAAACCAATTAAAAACGAGGAGTTTATTAGCAACAGAGAAAAATATTTTGAAACCAATACTGATATAAATTTAGTTGGAAAATTAGATAATTCTTGTAGTTATTTAGCTTTTGAATCTAAGGTATTTGATTCAATTAACTTTTTTTCGTCTTTGGATATACCTCCTTTTATTATCAAAGAACAACCTGCGTTGGCTCGTTTGGTAAAAGAAGTAATCATCGAAAATATGAATAATACGCCCGGAAAAGAGCGAATTATTGAACTAAAAACTGAGCAAATTGTCATCGAAATTATTAGATATTTATTAAAAGAAGGAATGTTTGTTGAAAAATTGGCTACAAACAATACTTATTTTAAAGATGCACGATTGGTTGAAATTTTTAATCATATCAAAAACGATTTGAATGGCGATTTATCTAATAAAGTTTTAGCAGTCATTGCGGGTATTTCTGAGGAATATGTGGGGCAATATTTCAAACAATTGACAGGCATTAATCCTCAAGATTATATCGAATATCAACGTATGGAAAAATCTGTTACCTTGTTGCGAACCACCAAAAAAAGTATCAAAGAAATTAGCACCGAAGTTGGTTATAAAGACACAGCCTATTTTTGTAGAAGATTTAAAATGATGTTTGGTATTCCCGCAGGCAAAATGAGAAGGCGAGATATTACAAGCCTTTAAATTTTTGAAATTCAGTTTTGATACTTAATCAATTGAATAATATCGATAAATTTACGTTTAATAATTCGCTTGTAATAATTCGATAGAATAATTTTTATTATATTTGCAAAAAAAACTAAAAAAAATATGCGTATTGCCAATCCAATTTATGATGTGTTTTTCAAATATTTGATGGAAGATATTGATTTAGCAAAAAAATTAATTGCCGC
>RDXZ01000044.1 GCA_004293265.1 Bacteroidota bacterium
AGCAGTTGCTTCACTTCGTTCAGCAAGACAAAAATATTATATTTACAACACCGCTAAATTTTTGTTTAATAATTTTCACTAAGTCCAAAGTCTAAAACTATTTATACTAATTATTTTGACCGATAAACAGAAATAAATCTTTGGCAATAAAAATATAAAATTGGTTTATCAGTCAAATAGATAGATACATTTAAACTAATTTTGTAACCCATTCATAACCTTGTTCATAAGAATCAAATATTTGAGTGATATACAAATCTTGTTTTAATTCTAATTGAAATTCTGTGGCTAATTGAACGAATAAATCATCTGATTTGATGACAGCAGAGTATTTAAAACCTCTTTTGACCATTTTGGGAACATAATTTGTTAAAAACCATTCAGTTATCTCGTGAAAACTTCCTTCTGATTGTGATAGATCGGTTATATTTTTGATTACGTGCCATTGATTTTTAGCCGCGAAATAACCAATATTTGTGTAAGCATCTATGATAATGTTTTGCGGAGTGTATCCTATCCAAGTACTGATAGAAAGGTTATTTTGAGGTTCGTAAACACAAGAGCAAAATAAATTTCCATTATAAAAACATTGCATTTCTTTGTCCCCAATTTCTTTGTATTCTACTAATTCAAGTTGATTTTCCATTTTAAATAGTTTTTTTTATTTCCTTTGAAGAATATTATTTTGTTGCAAAATTATAAAAACTTATGATAATATTCTATTTTTTTTTGATATTTTTTTTGATTGATTGTATTACTTTTTAGTTTTATGTTCTCGCTTGTGTCCCACAAGCGAGTATTATTACACCAACGACGACTGCTTGTGGGACACAAGCAGGGGCGAATTGGTTGTCTAAATACATATTTTTTTTTAATTTCAAATATATACAAAATTTTTACAGCAAGTTTTTTTTTGATTCTACTAAGATTTATACAGAAAACTATCATAGAAAAGCACGCAGATTTTACGGATTAGAACGAATTTTATTGTTACAAAATTTTTATTTGTATAAATCTTAGTAGAACAAAAATGTTTTTTTTTAAAATAAACC
Organism: Bacteroidota bacterium; assembly: GCA_004293265.1. GTDB lineage: Bacteria > Bacteroidota > Bacteroidia > Cytophagales > Microscillaceae > RDXZ01. The sequence continues at coordinate 1,053 of RDXZ01000044.1, forward strand.
GATAAAAATTTGGAGTTCTCGTTTCAAGTCTTTACCTTTGCACAATATTACTTCGTTTAAGTAATAAGTTTACCCACACAATAGTTCGGTAATTTCTTGTAGTCATTGAATTTCAAGGTTTTGAATTTCAATTTTTGTGAAAATATAGGTGTAATGTCAAGTTTTTAGATTTGATTCAACAACAATAACAAAGAAATTTTATCGGATATTGTTCTATAATGTTTAAAGTTTTTTTATGAAAATAGATTAACTCTTAGTTTGTGTTTTCACAAACAAATTAATATTAAAGAAATTTATCGGATATTTGTCTGAGGTAATTCGTTGTTTTTTTATTTACATTTAAAAATTTTGGTTACGATTAAATTAAAAAATCGTACACTACACAATGCAAGAAAAAAATTTATTTGCAGAATTAAATATTTCTGCTCCAATTTTGAAAGCCATCGAAGATATGGGCTTTACAACTCCATCAGCAATCCAAGAAAAAGCAATTCCAGTTGCATTAGCAGGCAGAGATTTAATCGGACAAGCACAAACAGGGACAGGAAAAACAGCATCTTTTGCTATTCCCGCTTTAGAAAAAATTGATACCAACGTAAAAGGAGTGCAAACTTTAATCCTTTGTCCAACAAGAGAATTAGCGGTGCAAGTATCAGAAGAAATCAAAAAATTAGCCAAATATTTAGATATTTATGTATTAGCAATTTATGGTGGAGATTCTATCGAAAAACAAATCAAATTTTTACGTAAAGGCGTACATATTGTAGTAGGAACGCCAGGTCGCGTGATGGATCATTTGGATAGAGGTACTTTGAAATTAGATAATATTAATACTTTTGTATTAGATGAGGCTGATGAAATGTTAAATATGGGTTTTAGAGATGATATTGAAGTGATTTTACAACAAGCACCTAAAAAACGCCAAACTTTACTTTTTTCTGCTACAATGCCAAAACCAATTTTGGATTTGACAAAAAACTATCAAAATAACCCCGAATTAGTTAAAATTGTTTATACAGAATTGACTTCTGCTAATATCGAACAAGTGTACTTCCGTATTCATAAAGAAGATAGATTAGAATTGATGAAAAGATTGATTGATGTCAATGGCATCGAATTATCTATCGTTTTTTGTAATACAAAACAAGGCGTTGATGAATTGGTAGAAGAATTACGCAGAAATAAAATCAATGCGGAAGGTTTGCATGGAGATATGAGCCAAGCACAACGCAATCAAGTAATGGCTAAATTTAAAAATCGTGTAGTAAATGCGTTGGTAGCCACTGACGTAGCGGCACGCGGTATAGATGTTGATAATGTAGAAGCAGTTTTTAATTTTGATATTCCTTTTGACCCTGAATATTATGTGCATAGAATTGGACGTACAGGACGCGCAGGAAAATTAGGAAAATCTTTTACTTTTTTGAGCGATAGACGTGATATTTTTAGATTGAAAGATATTGAAAAATTTGCAAAAATCACTATCGAACAAGGACAAATTCCTCACAAAGGTTCTATCGTTGAAATTCAGAAAAAACGTTTTACTGAAAAATTAAAATATGAAATTTCTTTGGGTAAAAACGAACAATATGAAAATTTCTTAGCAAGTATGTTGGAACAAGGTATGAATACACAAGATATTGCCTTAGCTTTATTGAAAATGTATGCTAACTTCAAAGACCAAGGACAAGAAAGAGATAACTTGCAACAAATCCAAGATAATGGCGGAAGTAGCAAAGGTAGCAGAGATAGAGGCGGAAGAAGCGACAACGGCGGAAGCTTTGGAAGAGGTGGCAGAGATAGAGATAGAGGTGGATATTCACAAGGAAATAGCGGTGCTAAATTTGGTGGACGCGACAGAGGACAAGGACAAGGACAAAGTTCTTGGAAAAGTAACGACAATCAAGGCGAATCAAAATTCAGAAGTAGCAATCAAGGAGATGGAAAAATGGTGCGTTTGTATTTGAATGTTGGAAAAAACCAAAAAATTCGTAAAATGGACGTTTTAGGTGCTATCGCAGGCGAAACAGGTGTACCGGGGCAAAGAATTGGTGCTATTGATATTTTTGGACAATATTCTTTTGTTGATGTGCAACCTGAAGATGCAAAACACATCATCAATACGATGAATAAAAGTCAAATGAAAGGTCAAAAAGTAAATTTTGAAATAGCAAGTAACTAATTTTATGCTTTATTTCTCAATTTTCTGAGATAATATAAATAAAAAAAGTTCTAATACGATTTTTCTATTGAGAACTGTAGGACACACTTTTAGTGTGTGGACACACTAAAAGTGTGTCCTACAGTTTTTATTTTCCGTATAAATCTTAGTAGAACCATAAAAAATGTTCATAGTTTTCCTTAAAAAAATTGGAAATTTATGAACATTTTTTTATTTTTTAATCCATAAAATAAAAAAAATATTTATAAAAAAAATGAGTTTTTTCATTCAATTATTACAAAAAAATATTTTCATTATTATTTTTTTTGTGTTTATTTTAGCTTTAAATATTTTCGTAAGAGGAAGCCAAATTGGTTTTTTTGATTATGATAGTGTAAAAAATTTTACTATCATTCAAGAATTTCAAAGGTTTCAATTTCAAAATATTTTTCATCACGCAAGCCCATTTTTTTATGTGTTTATGTTTTTGGGAAATATTTTTTTTTCTTTCGATATGTTGATGATGCTCACACACGCGTGGGCGATTTGCGTTTGGATAATGCTTGCAAAACCTTATTTTTTGAAAAAAAGAACAATTTTTTCGTTTGACAAAGAAGAAGATTTTTTTTCATTTTTCAGAGAAAAACAAGAATTTGAACCACTGCCATTAGTTATTTCATATTTTTTGTATATTTTATATGGTTTTGTTTTGATTTTTAGTCATTTTTTGTGGGTTTCAGGAGAATATTTTGGAATGGAAAGTCTAAGTTTGGTTATTTCAGGCTATTTATTTATGTATTATTTTAAAACTTTTTCAATTATTAGTCCAAAAGATGAAGAAAATACCACACTTTTGAGAATCAAAAAACTCCAAATCAGTGTTTTTTTATTGGGTTTGCTTTATACTTTGAACTATAAAGCAATTATGCTTTTACCTATTTTTTTATGTTTGGAATGTTATCAAAAAGTACGTTTTTTTTCTTTCAAAAAATGGTTACTTTGTTTGCTAATTTTTTTTATTCCTATTTTATTTTTTATTACATTATCCATTTTTTTAGGAGTTTCTTTTTTACAATATCCACGCGTGATTATTTTTACTTTTTTGATGTCGAGCGGTGAAAAAGTAGGTTTTGGCAGTCAATTTTTAGGGTTTAGTTTTTTTTATTATTTTTGGTTGGCGTGTTATGAAAACACTATTTTTTTTATTACATTTTTTATTATTTGTTTCATTCTTTTTATACGAGTGTATATGTATTTTAACCAAATGATAGCATTTAATCTAAATTTTTATTATAACAAAATATTTTATACAGATTTTTTGAGATACAAAACAGAAGATATATATCTAAAAAAAACGAAGGCAATGGAAAAATTTGAGGAATTAGAAAATGAATATATAGATTCTCAAAAATCAAGAAAAGTTTTTTTTATATACACGACCACTATGCCTTTTTGGTTTTTGGTTAGTTATTTTTTCTTTGCTTTTTCATTTTTTATGTCTTATTTTCCGACTGCTCCGCGTGGTTTGGTTTTTGTTTATCCTTTTTATTTTTTATTTTTTTGTATTATTATTAGAAAAATAGTAGAATATTTTTACCAAACTTTACAAAATGACAAAATAATGCCTATATTTTTTAAAGGTTTTTTCTTAATTTTTATTGGGTTTGTTTTTCCGATTTCTTTGGTTTTATATAGTTTTTTTCAAAATTATTCTTATTATTTTCCTCAAAAAAATACATATATTGAGATAGCAAAATATTTACACGAGCATAAAATTGATGCCATTGCTACTTCTCAAAGTTTACAAATTTTGCCATATACCCAAAAATACGGCATCAAAGTATATCCATTGCGTCATCAAAACGAAATTCAAAAAATTTCAAAAGAAGTTAAATTTGTACTTTTAGATGATTATTGCGAGGTTTTGAATAAAAAATCTAATTTTATAGAATGGCAAGATACTTCAAAAAATAAACTCATAAAAACTTGGGACTTGCCTTCGCTCAAAAAACCACTTTTGTTTTTTGAACATTCAGAATTTACAAAATTAAGTTTTTATGTAATTCAAAATAATTTTCATCACTTGAAATTAGAAGCAAAATTAATACAAATAAAAAAATAAAACTTTCCAAAAGTCTTAAACTTTTGGAAAGTTAAAAGTTAATTCCTATATATTATAATTCGGATTTTCCCATATATTCATCTTTGACAAAAGTTTTTATACTTCTTTTTTCGATGATTTTATTTATCCAAGTTTTGATATAATCAAATACAAAAATATAAAATGCCAATGCCAAACCACCTACGTGCAAATCGTAAATAAAAAATGAAATAATAGAAATTGAAGAAAATAAAATAATATAAACCGCAACTCCACCATACATTTCAATTTTTGGATTTTCTTCTTTCCAACGTTTTATTTTTTTTGTAAAATAATATTTCCAAGCATATTTTCTGCTCAAAACTAAATAAGAAATTGTTGTATAAACGATCAACAAAAATAAAATCAAACTAATATAAATTTTATTATCTCCGTATTCCAACGCCAAAAAAGCATTAATCAAAATAATTGGACCGGGAATTTCCCCATAAATTGTGTCGTGAATATCTCTGTCCTCAAAATCTCCTACAAAAACAATTCTATTTTTAACTTGTGTCATCAACACATCAGCTGCTTCCAAAGAAATTTCACCCGTAGAATCCACAGAACTTCGTAAAGATTCTCCCAAATAAATTTTTGGATAGCGTGTGCCATAATCCATTCTTCTAATTCTATAATCCAAAATAAAATTATTAAAAATAGGTTGTTTATCAATATAATGTATGCCCAACGGACTATAACCTTTTTTAAATTTTTTCTTATGCACCGTTTCGTACATTACCAAAGGTGTACTTTTGATAGAATCGTTAAAAAATATTTTAAATTTAAATCGTTGTTTCCATACTACCTCGATGTCTGATAATGTTAATTTCTTTTTAATAGGCATTTCAGGATAATCAGGCTTATCTTTTTCATCTCGATGGTAGGAAACGTGCAATCGTGGAATTTTATTAATCAAAACTGCCAAAGCAGAGTCGTGTTCTGTTTTTCCTTTGAAGTCAATATCCAAAACCATAAATTTATGTTCAGGTTTTTGAATAATAAGTTCTAAAAATTTAACTAACTTACTTCTGTCTGTAATGGCTTCATTACCAACCACATAGCCCGGTACATCAGGGTCTTCTATGTCCAACAATGCTTTGTCTTTTGATACATTGACAAATAAAAAACGGGAAGAGTCAGGTTTTTTTTCTAATCCAAAAATTAAATTTTTTGTAACAGCAGAGGCTTGCACTAACAAATATTCGTCAGGCAAAGCATAAGGAGTAGATAAAAGCAAAAAAGTTATCAGCAACATAATTATTGCATTGACAAATGATGCTATTCCAATAATAATTTTTTTCTTGATGGTCATAATTTTAGCATTAAATTTTATTTTGATAGTAACTGATTTTTGTTTTTAAAAATATATATTAATTAAAAAAAATTATAAAGAAAAAATAGAAGTAAATTATTCTTTTTTTTACAAAAGTAAGATATTTTTTTTATTATAACAAAAATAATGACTTTTTTTTAAATTTGTTCTTTATTTTCATTATTTTGATTATATTTTTGTTTTGTTTCTTTAAATATTTTTTCAAAATTTGGATATTCGTTGGGTGCATTATTTTTGATTTCGTTTAAGGCATCTTCTGCGTAATTATCCAAATGAATGGCTAAACATTGCAAGGCGTAGGCTTTATACAAAGGCAAAGAAAATTTCCTTCCTCTGATACTTTCTACCAAAATTTGATACGATTTTGTTTCATCTTTTTTGATATTTTTATAAAATTCTGCACTATTCAAAACCACTTCCAATGAATAAGGCGAGGTAAGACTTGCGTTGGTAAAATATTTTTCTGCGTCTTTTGTATTGCCTACATTTTGCAGTGCTACCCCTTTTAAAAAGTCTTTTTTGTATTGATAAATGCCTGTCCATTCCATTTTTTCCATTTCATCAAGCACACGTGGGGACGCATTACGCGTGAGCAAATAACGCAAATAGGCGTATTGTGCGGCTGAATTAGTGTTTTTATGGGCTGTTTTTGGATTTTTTATAAAATCAAAATAATAAGAAGCAGTTTCATTGTCTTGCAAATCTAAACTATAATTTACCAATTCGGTAGCAATTTTGATTTTATAGTATTCATTTTTTATTTCATCAAAAATGCTTTTTTTGATAGCCAAAGGGATTCTTTCTTGTTGATAATGCAAAAAATTATATCTATCGATATCATCATTTATTTTGGCAGAATCACCTAAAACTCTCAAAACTTTGACGGCTTGTTCTTTACTTTCTTTTGAAATTCCGTCAGTAACGATTATTTTTTCCCAAATTGGCAAAGCCTTTTCTATTTTTCCTGCTTCGCTCAATGCGATGGCTTGATAGAGCATTGCTTGGGAATTTTCTAAATCAACGGCTTTGGCAAAATAGGTTTCTGCCGCCACAAACTCGCCTTGTTCTGCCAACCAAAGTCCTGCAACGGTATTAAAATAAGGTTCTGTTTTTAGAATTGGCATCGAAACAACTGCTTGGATTCCTTTTTCTGCATTGCCTTTGTAATAATGAGTAAAGGCAGTAGCAAATTGTAAACGAGTTCCAAATTGGCTGGTTGCGTCTTTGTTGTCGTATTCTTTTAATATTTTTAAGGCAGAAGAATCTTTTGAGTTTCTATTCAAAGCATAATTATATACATATCCAAAACCTTTTTTGCTGATAGATTTTTTCCATAATTCGTTATCAAATTTTTCAAAATTTTGTTGATAATTATTATATAAAGCCATCAAATTCATTTGTCCTACCAAATTATCTTTGTTGATATTGATTTCTTTTAAGGCTTCTTTTCCTTCTTTGACAACTTTTGAAGAAGCAAAATACGCTACTAAGTTTGCCTCAGGAATATCATCAGAAGCATATTTTTTTGCTTTTCTTAAAAAATAAAAAGTAGAATCTGGTTTGTTTTCTTCTGCATATAATAAGGCTAAATTATTAGCAATTTTTGAACTTTTTGGTAAATTATTGATACCTGAACGTAATAAAAAAATTGCATCTTTTGGTCTTTCATCTTCCACCAACAAAGCCGCCAAACGAAGATAAGATTGTTCGTTAGGTAAGCGAATAAGTGCATTTTTGAGATAATTTACTTGGTCTGAAAAGTTTTTTTGAGTAGAGGACAAAGTTGCCAAACCATAACAAGCACGTACATTGGAATAATCATTATAAAAAGATTGTTCATAATAATAGTTTGCCATCTGAAAATCTGAATGAATAAAATAAACATCAGCTTTGAGATTACTGATAGAAGCAAAAGAACGATAATAAGATTTATGTCCTGATGCCAAAGAAAGCCCAATAATTGTCGCCAAAGCAAAATACCTCGCCCACACAAAATCAAAAGAAATTCCTTCGAACATTACTTTATGAACAGGTTGAGAATCCCGCATCAAAGGTGGAAAATTAAAAATTAAATACACATAAAAAGTCGCTCCAAAACCTAAGTAAGCATACAAAATAAATTCTTTGATAGCTAAAATAAATGATTCGTTTCCTAAAAAAAAGAAAAAATTTAAGGTTGAAAACGCTATCAAACCTAATAAAATATACAAAAATGCACCCGTAGTTTTGAAATTAAAAAATGGAATATAAATCGGTTCACGCGCACAAAACCCCCAGACTCCCAAAATAGAAGAAATACCAAAAAATATCAAAATATCAGGCAAAAATAAACCTGTCCTAAAATATCCCGTAAAATCAAAATATAAAAACAATAAATTAAACCAATAAATCCCTGACAAAATACTAAAATGAGTGATATTTTGTGAGCCTCCTTGTGCGTTGTATTTGACTAAAAGATAAAAAAAACTTCTCACTATCTCGAAAGCGGTCAAAATAACAAAAAAAATCGTCAAAATAATCGGTAGCCAAAGGCTATTGACCACCACAAAAAGCAAAGGAAATCTGACACTGCTACTCACATTTACAAAATATGCCCAACCCAACAAAGCAACCAAAAAAGTTAAAAAACGAATTCCTGCATTTAATTTTGTATAAATAGATTGAAAAAAATAACTTATTCCGCCTAAAATCACTACACTGACAATAAAAAGCATATTTTCAGGCAATACTCGCAATAAATTAAGATTAGAACCACTTAACCAAAAAATAAAAATACCCATTCCTATCGCATAAGGAATAAATTTCATTTCGCTCAAAGTAGCCAAAAGCCCCGCCAAAATTACTAAAAAAATACCTCCAAAAATATAATAATAGATAGGTTGTAATTTGAGTGCTTCTACCTGATAAAAAATTCGTTGACTAAACATTTCTCCTTCCAAAGGAATATTGAACATACCCAAATTTATCTCTGCAAAAGAATATTTTAAAATCTGTGTTATATCTTGTGTAACAAAAGGAATTACTTTTTCTAAGCCCACAAAATAAGTGTAGGCTACCAAAAAAATGTTTGTAAAAAATAATAATAACAAAAAAATATACATAATTTGTGTAGATTTTTGCCATTCACGCCAAAAAAAGAAAGAAGACATAATAAAAATACTTTGGTTTTTTTTTAATTTTGCAAAGATAAGATTTTTTTTAAAGAATATTGGTTATTTTTTAATTTTTTTTTGAAAATTGAGTAGCAAATTGAGGAATTTCTAACTTTCCAAAAGTTTTAAAGTTAGAAAGTTAAAAAGTTCTGAGATGAAATTTTTTTGCATATTGTTATCTCAAACTTAGGTTTTTGAAAACAACTTTTCAATCAATTAAAAAAAAAAATTATATTTTTTTTGAAATTATATTTTTTTATTGTAATTTTGAACTCTTAAAAAATATTAATCTTTTATATATTCGTTTTTTGTAACCAAATTTTCAAAATAACGTTTATTAATTTACCTTATAAAATTCTTAAAATTTAGTTTCAAGTGAAAAAAATCAAAATCAACATTACTAAAACTCATCAAGCATTATATACTTATCCACGCAGAATTCCTGTATTGGTGCGTAACTTATTTTTTGAGTTTTTTTCTAACTTACATCAAGGAGTCATCGAATTGACGGAGGCTGATAGACCTTTTTCTGTGATTAGTATTATCGAAGATGGTAATTTTACAAGTAGTATCAGCAACGATAATGTAAAAAGTACTTATATTATCGTAGAAATGGAAGGCAAACAAGTATTATTATTTTTCAAATCATATTGGGAAAACGATATTACTTTGTATCACGAATGTTCTTTGACTTCACAAAACGAATTTGATTTTTTTGGAGCAGATTTTCACGAATATTTGTTGGATAATGCCTTACTTCATAGTCAATTTAAGGGTGCGTATATTAATGTAGAAGATGATGATTTTCAAAATTTCTACAAACACGAACTCCCTGAAAGAAGTTTCAATGATATTTATTTACCTGATGCAATCATTCAAGATTTGAAAGCATATAAAACTATTTTTGAAAAAAGACAAAAAATTCTACGATATTTATTTGTGGGCGTGCCGGGTTGTGGCAAAACAGAATCGGTTATTGTGTTGGCAAACGAATTACAACGTTTGGGCGTTACGGTATTAAAAGCCTCAACCAATGCGATTAAAAATGCTGTAAGATTTGCCAATATTTTAGCCCCTTCTTTGATTATTTTAGATGATGTAGATTTAGAATTAGGGAATCGAGATATGTATTCGCATACGCCTATGTTAGGAGATTTTTTAGATGTGTTAGATGGCGTGGAAAAAATAAATCCAAATGTTGGAATTTTAGCTACCACCAATAGTTTATGGTTAGTTGATGCGGCGGCACAGCGTCCGGGTCGTTTCAATAAAATTTTATCTTTTGGAGAACTAACAAAACAAAATATAAAATTAATCATCTTAAAATCACTTAAAATATCAGAAATGGAAGATTTTAATATTTTGGCTGATGATGATATTGTAGAAGTATATCGACACAACGAAGCAACAGGTGCTTATATTTATAATATGACACAAATGTTGGCAAACCAAATCGATATCGAAATGTTGCCTGCTTATATTCAACCTTTGGTTAACTATATTGAAAATGATATTAGAATCTTAAAACGTATGCGTAAAACGCCACCAAGTACAGATTTATAGTATTTATTTGAAAACTACATAGAAACATTTTTTATTTTTGTGTAGTTTTTTTGATTATAAAAATAAAAAATATTATTATTTTATGTGTATAATTTAATTTTTTATTTTTAACTTTGCAAAAATAAAATTCACATTTAGCACTACCATTATGCACTTAAAAATCAGTTTTTTGGTTATTATCTTTTCATTTTTGATGTTCAATAATACCATCGCACAAAAATTGTCAAAAGAAGAAAAAAAAGCCTTACAAAAAGAACTCAAAGAATTACAAAAAAATCCTGCGAAATACAAAGCACTCAAAGAAGCCATCGAGGAAAGAAAAGTAAATCTTAATAAATTGGACGGACAACTCGCCGAAATTTCAACTTCTATTACAGAAGTGCAGAGCCAAATTGTCGAAAAAGATAAACGAATCAAAGAATTAGGTGATGAGTTTGCACGTATTCAAACTGAAAATAAAGACACACAAAAAGTTGTCAAAAAAGAAACAAATGCTGATGGAATTGTGTATAAAGTTCAAGTGCCTGTTGATGAATCTTCCTTATATGAAGAAATAAGTGAAATTGATGGCAAAAAAAGACCTGTTTTTTCGGGTGAGCAAGATGAAGATGGCAAAAAAAAATATACTTTTGGGTATTTTAAAGACAAAAAAGATGCTGAAACATTCAAAAAATATTTACAAACGTTACGCATCAAAGATGCAAAAGTTGAAACATATAAAGATGGAGTAAAGGCAAAAGAATAATTTTTTTAGATAGAGTATAAACTTGTTTTATAGAAAAAAATCAATAGAACAAGTTTTATACCTTTTTTTAACACTTTAAGCCCATAACCAACACATCATCAGTTTGAGGAAAATTTCTTTTCCAATCATAAAATTCTTTATATAGTTTTTCATATTGTTCTTGTGGAGTGAATTGGCTAATAGAAAGTAAATATTCTCTAAATTTTCGTTTAGTAAATTTTTTATTTTCTTCACCTCCAAATTGGTCTTGAAAACCATCAGTAGCCATATAATACATATCTCCTTCTTTCATTTTGATATGAGTTGTTTCAAAAACTTTAGACTCTTTGGTAAATTGACTACCTCCAATTGGAAAAGGTGAGCCTTTAAAAGTGTTTATTTCTCCTTCTCTGACTTGATAAATAGAATTTTTTGCGCCTGCAAAATACATATTTTTACCCTCAAAATCAATATTAAGAATAGTTAAATCCATGCCATCTTGTGTGATTGTGTCTGCTGTGGCAGTATCTTGATGCAATAAACTTCTAATTTTTTCGTCTAATTTTGATAAAATCAAACCGGGTTCTAAAATCTTTTGTTCATTGACAATTTCGTTTAACAAAGAATTTGCCATTACGACCATAAAAGCACCGGGAACTCCATGTCCTGTGCAATCAATTGCCGCTAAAATTACCCTTTCAACACCTTCAGGGCAAACTTGGTCTGTAAACCAATAACAATCACCGGAAACAATATCTTTGGGTTCGTATAAAACAAAAGATGTATCTGCATATTTTAACAATTCAGAAGGCAAAGGCAAAATAGCTTCCTGAATACGCTTTGCATAAGTAATACTATCAATTATATGTTTTGTTTGTGCTTCAATTAAGTTATTTGCTTCCTTTAATTCTTCGTTTTTAAGCCTTTGGATTTCTGATTCTTGTTTTGATTTTTCGAGATTATGTTTGATTTGTAAATTTTTATGTTTTGATTCGTTTTCTTCTCCCACGACTATCATATTTACCTCCATATATTTTTCGTAATATTCTAAGGCTTTCCAAGGATTTTCGAGTGATTTATATACTTCTGCTAAACCTTGATACGCTTTTTGTAATCTTGGGTTGGCTGAAATACTTATAGCGTTTTGTGCGGCATCTAAGTAATACTTTTCTGCTTTTTGATATTCTTTTAGTCGGTTATAAATTCTACCTAAGTTGATTTCAGAAGCTATTTTTCCAAGAATATTATTTAGTTTTATTCTAATTTCATAACCTTTTTCCAAAAAATCAATGGCTTGTTCTAAAAAACCTAACTCTTCATAAGCCACACCCAAGTCGTTATATACACGTGCTTGTATGGTAGGCATATTGTGTGTGATAGTAATAGAAAGTGCTTCTTCATAACAACCAATTGTTGATTCATATTCTTTCAAAGCCAGATGAATATTACCCAAACCACTTAGACAAGCGGCATATCCTTCTTTATCATCAACACCTTCAAATATTTTAAGTGCTTTTAAATGATAGTATCGAGCATTGTCATAATCCTTCATCTCTACATAAAATCCACCAATTAAATAATTTCCCCAAGCCAAACTGCCTAATTCATTTATTTTTGTTGATTGTTCTAAAGATTTTTGCATATTACTGAAACCTTCGTCAAAGTCGCCCATTCGCCACGCAATATTCCCTTTTATAGAATATGCCCAAGGCAAAGCGTAAGAATGTTGTTCATTTTTTTCTGTGGTTTCAAAAACTGCAAAAGCATCATCTAAATTTTTTATGGCAGATTCTATTTTTGCTTCTCTAAAATATTCATACGCGGCAATCATTACCTTAGCCTCGGCGATGCCTAATTGAAAATCTATTTTTTTAGATATTTCAAATAGTTCTAATGCGGCTTCATATCCTTTTTTATTATCAGAAACTCTTATATTGATTATTTTTTTTCGTAGTATTGATATATTTTCTAAAATTTCTTTTTTTTCTATGGGAGTAATTGATGTATTTGATTGCATATTTTTAACTTATCTTGTTAATTTATATTTGCTTAAATTATTTTTTTTTATTACACTTAGATATAACATTTTCTATTATAAAAAAGTTGCTTTTTCGTAAAAATATTACAAAATTCTTACCATAAACAAAAAAAAAGTAATAAAAATTTATAATTGAATAAAATAAATTATAATTTTGATTTTGTATCATTTTTTTGATTATTTTAAAACAATTTAAGCCTGTTAAGTGTTAATTTATCATAAAAAAAAGCATTTTTTCTTGTATATTAATATTTTAATATCTAATTTTACGGAGTTTTTTAAATTTATAAATATTTCTTATTTTATAATCCTTAATTTTTTTAATTATATGACAAAATTTAACAATTTCTTTCGAAATTTATTGACGAAAGTTTTAATGTTTGGTATTGGAATGATGTTTACTCTAAATTTAGTGAATGGTCAGACTGTTGATTTAACTAATGCGGGCAGTAGTTACGTCCAAAATTTTGATGGTGCAAATAATTTGGCAGATATTAATTGGACTTTTGCTGATGTAAACAATGATGGTAATACAGGTAGTAATGCTGCAAATGGACAAGGTAGGTGGTTAGTACGTTCTACTGTTTTTACGGGAACTACTCAAAGTTCTAATGTAGCTCGTGGAGGTACAGGTAAATGTGCTGTCTATAATTATGATAGTAATAACGCTGCAAACGATTGGATGTTCAGTAATGGATTCAATCTTGCCGCAGGAACTCAGTATAAGTTCGTTTATTATCGTTTAGCACCAAGCTTTACAGGTGCTCCTGCCCCTGAAAGTTTTAGGGTTATGGTAACTTCTAATAATACTGCAGCAGGTGCATTAGGCGGGGTACCTGCTCCTGCACAACTCAAAGAATATACGACTGCGGCTACTACTTATACTGAAGATATCATTACATTTACGCCTACTACTACTGGTGTATTTTATTTTGCTACTTTTGCTTTCAGCGCGGCTGATTTGTACTACATTGCTATTGATGATTTTTCAGTACAAAATATGAATATTCCTTTAAATGATGTGGCAGTTACTTCTGTAACTACAACTGCTTCTGCAGCTAATTGTGCTTCTTTCACTGCAACAACACCTTTTACAATAAAAGTAAGAAATACAGGGGTAAATGCACAAACTAATATTCCTGTTAATTTCTCAGCAACAAGGAATGGCACACCCTTACCTGCAATCACCTCTCAAACTGTTCCCTCGTTGGCACCTAATGCAGAAGTAGATTTGACAATTAATATCGACGCAAGTGTAGGCGGAAATTATATAATAACAAGTACATCAGCATTAGCCAATGATGGAAATAACTCTAACAATACAAGGACTTTTACTATAATTAATCCTTTGATGTCTAATTTATTAGTTGGAACATCTGTAACACAAAACTTTAACACTCTTCCTGTTACGAATGCAGGTTGGACTTTTTCACCTGTTGGTACATTAGGTGTTGCTGCTGCTGCACCCAATCCTGCTGTTCCAGCGGTTCCAGGTTGGTTATCAGTAACGGGAGTAGCAAATTCAGTTCCAGGTGCTATGCTTGGTCTAAGAAGCCCAACTGCTGTATCTAACAATTGGTTGTTTAGCAATTGTATGTCATTACAATCAGGTGTAACCTATCGTTTTTCATATTTTAGACGTGCTTTTAGTTCGCCAGCTGGTGCGACTACTGAAAAATTAAGAGTATATATTGGCACAACTGCTAATACAAGTATGAGTACACAACTTATTCCAAATGGAGGAGCGGCAGGAGACGAGTTAATTACTAATACCGCCTATACAGAAGTGTTTTATGATTTTACGCCAACTGCATCAGGAGTTTATTATGTAGGATTTAATCATATCAGTGATGCATCATCAGCAACTAATGCAGGTTTGTTGGTAGATGATTTTACTGTTTTGAATGTACCACCTATTGATATAGAAGTTAATTCTGTTAGTGCTACGGTTTCTTCAACAAATTGTGGCTCTTTCTTGGCTGCGACCGTCTTTGCTACAAAAGTGCGAAATATTGGCGTATCAAATGTTAGTAATGTAGTAGTAAGTTTTACTGCTACAAGAAATGGGACTTCATTAGGAGTAATTCCTAACCAAACTATCACAAGTTTGAACTCAGGTGCAGAAGTTACTTTAAATGTAAATGTTAATACAACATTAGGAGGAGATTATGTGTTCACAGCAACCACCAATGTTGTCGGTGATGGTATTTTAGGTAATAATCAAAAAAACTTCTCTGTATTTAATGCAGTCCAAGACTTAACAGCAGCTAATTCTACTTATACAGAAGGATTCGAAAATTCTGCAGGATTACTATCAAATAGAGGATGGACATCAATAGATGTAAATGCTGATGCTGATTTGTGGTCTTCAGCATTTACAGGTGCAGCACGTACAGGAGCAGGTTTTGCACTATCAAGCCGAAATGATGTAAATAACTCTAATGATTGGTTAATTTCCAATTGTGTAACATTAAAGGCAGGGACTCTCTATCGTATTTCTTATTATAGAAGAGCCGTCAATACAAGTACAACAACAGGTTTAAGTGAAAAAATGAGAACTTTTTGGGGAACGTCTAATACTGTGGCTGCTATGTCAAATCAAATTGGAACCGAAGAAACTTTTTCAAATGCTGCATACACTTTAGTTTCTTTCGATTTTACTCCTGCTACTGCTGGTACTTATTATTTTGGGTTTCAACATACTAGTGATTTTAATGCTGCTGCTGCTACATCTATCATAGGGGTTGCAATTGATGATTTTACTGTGTTGTCTGTACCAAGTGATGATATTGAAACAGTTTCTATTACTACCACCGCTAATCCAATAAATTGTGGCTCATTTACTGCAAACACTACATTTACTGTAAGTGCTAAAAACGTAGGTACAAGTCCTACTAGTAACAAAAATTTTACTTTTACCCTTACAAGAGATGGTAATCCTGTTACTACTTCGGGCAATCCTTTTATCGGTCCGTTAGCAGTCAATGCTACAGGTACTTTTAACGTAACAGCAGATTTAACAATACCTGGCACTTATGTAGCAACTGCAAAAGCACCAGGAGATGGAAATAGCACAAACGACACACAAATATTTACGATAGTGAGACCTGTACAAGATCTATCAGCAAATATGTCTTCTTACGCTACAAGTTTTGAAAGTACTTCATTAAATGCGATAGGTTGGACGACACCTACTACAGGTGGCTGGTTCTTTGGTAATAATGGTGTGCTCGCTTCACAAGGAGTTAATTATCCATTCGTGCAGAGTAGTACAACTGTTGTGTCTAATAACTGGTTGTATAGTCCTTGCTTAACAATGGTTGCTGGAAAAATCTATACATTAGATTTTAAATATCGCACAAATACTGGTGCAGAAAAATTAAAAGTATTTTTAGTTACATCAAATACTGCCACTACAGGGACTTTGATTAAAGATTATCCTACATTATTGAGTAATGGTGTTTATACTTCAGAAAATGGAGTTAGGTTTGTTGCACCTGCCAACGGAAATTACCATATAGCATATCAATTATATACCGATGTGGTGGCAACAGCTGGGGCAGTACGTATTGATGAGCTAAAAGTTACTAATACAGGTGTTGCTCCTGGTCCTCCTGCAGAACCTACTGCGGCGATAGCCACACCTGGTATTTTGCAAGTAGATTTGAGTTGGACGGCATCAATTACAACAGGAGTTGAAGCGGCTACAAGTTATAGAGTAGAATTTGCTACTGCGTTAGCAGGTACATATACAGCATTTACCCCTTCTGTAGCAGCACCAGCAGTTACTTATTCACATGTAAATGCTGTTGCAGGACAACAATATTTTTATCGTATTTATGCAGTAAATGCTTTTGGTAGTTCTGCATTATTTGCAACCGCAACTGCAACTGCTAATCCTTTAGCTGCTCCCGCTTCTTTGACAATTGCACCACAAACGACAGGAAATTCATTGACTTTGAATTGGACAGCCTCACCAACCGCAACAGGATATAGCATTGAAAGAATTGAAGTGGACGGAACAGGTAATCCGGTTGGTTCTTATGCACTCGCAGGAACTTCGACAACTAATTCATATACAGATGCAGGTATTACAATTGTAGTTACAGGTAAACGTTATAGATATAAAGTACGTGCTACAAAAGGCACACCTACTCAATTTTCAGCTTATTCAAATGAAGCAACTACTTTAAATCCAGTACTTGAATTGGATAGAAATAATTTTTCAAAACAAATTATTTTAAGTCCAAATCCAAATGATGGTCATTTCAAAGTAGATATGAGCAACGCAAAACCTAATCGTGTTACTTTTATTATGACTGACTTGACAGGAAAAGAAGTTCATCGTAGTTTTGGTAATAACGAAGACAGTTTTAATTTTGAAATGTCTAATTTAACAAAAGGTGCTTATTTATTGTATATCAATACAGAAAAAGGACAAGGTGTTAAAAGAGTGATAGTCAAATAATCAATAAAAAAGTGATTAATTTGTATTGACAAAAAATAAAAAATCTTAGTGAAGTAAAATTCACTAAGATTTTTTTTATCAAATAATTTAATTAAAAAAATTTCAAACCTTTTCGCAAACGTATTCATATAAAAAAAAGTAATTATTTTTAGAACAAATTGTATTATTTTTACGTTATTAAAAAAAAATACTCAGCTTGCATAACATTTTTTATCAAAAATTTGTTTATATAGAAAATGACCTTTATTTTTACACCAAGTTAGTAGAATAACAAAATTTAGTATTTAAAAAATTCAAAAAAATAAAATATATTAATATGGCAAAGTACTATAGCTTGCGTAATCTTCGCTTTTTAGTGCGTGAGGTATTCCAAGCATCTGAAATTACAAAGTATCCACATTTTTCACATTTAGATAGTGAAACTTTAGAAATGGTTTTTGATTCTGCTGTGCAAATCGCAGATACAATCGCTTATCCTGCCGCAGAAGGAATGGATAAAGAACAGGCAGAGTTTGCAAACGGAAGTGTTACGGTACACCCCGCAGTAGAAAAATATATGAAAGCAATGGGAGAATCTGGACTCTTAGGTGCGGCAGGTTCGTTGGAAATGGGTGGCTCGCAATTGCCTGTGATGTCGCAAACGGCTACAGGTTTTGTTTTGACCGCTGCCAACAATAGCATCACAATGTTTACAGGCTTGACGGCTGGCTCTGCTAATTTGATTGCTTCTTTTGGTTCACAAGAATTAAAAGATACTTATTTGCCTAATATGTATGCAGGAAAATGGCAAGGTACAATGTGTTTGACAGAACCACAAGCAGGAAGTTCATTGCATTATATTACTTCTTCGGCGACACCATTGGCTGATGGAAGTTATAAAATCAAAGGACATAAAATTTATATTTCAGCAGGCGACCATCAATTTGCAGAAAATATTGTGCATTTGTATTTAGCTCGTATAGATGGCGCTCCCGCAGGCACAAAAGGAATTTCATTGTTTGTTGTCCCTAAAAAACGCCTTGAAAATGGACAATTCGTGGACAATGATGTAAAAACGATTGGAATTTTTCATAAAATGGGGCAAAAAGGAACACCTGCAATTCATTTAGAAACAGGCTCAAATGGTGGAACGATTGGATATTTGGTAGGTGAGCCTCACAAAGGTTTGACTTATATGTTCCAAATGATGAACGAAGCTCGCATAGGCGTAGGCATCACAGGTGCCGCGATTGCTTCTAATGTTTATTATGCGTCTTTGCAATATGCTAACGAAAGACCACAAGGACAAAAATTGACTATCAAAGGACAAGACCCTAACACGCCTCAAACTTTGATTATCAATCACCCTGATGTAAAACGTATGTTGTTGTTCCAAAAATCTATTGTAGAAGGCTCAATTTCTTTGATAATGCAAGCCTCAAAATATGCAGATTTGGCACACGTATTGGAAGCAGGCGAAGAAAAAGAAAAATATCAATTGTTATTAGATTTCTTAACGCCTGTCGTAAAAACATATCCTACCGAAGCAGGACAACATTCTGTTAGTCAAGGTGTGCAAGTGTTTGGTGGTGGTGGTTATTGTACTGATTTTGGAGTAGAAAGATTGTACCGTGATATTCGAATCACCACTATTTATGAAGGAACAACAGGCATACAATCACAAGCATTGTTGGGTAGAAATATTGTAATGAAAAATGGAAAAGCGGCAATGTTATATTTCCAAGAAGTACAAAATACTATCAAAGAGGCAAATACTTATGATGCTTTGAAAAAATATGCACAAAAATTGACAGAAGCAACTCAATTAGTACAAAAAGTTACGCAACATTTGATAAGTTTTGCGATGAAAGGAGAAACTGAAAGGTTTTTGTCTGATGCAACTTTGTATATGGAAATGTTTGGTACTGTTGCGATTGCTTGGCAATGGTTGTTACAAGGCATTTATGCACAACAATCTTTGTTAAAAGGTGGTTTGACGGAAGATGATACAACATTTTATGAAAGTAAAATTCATACGATGAAGTTCTTTTTTGCTTATGAATTGCCAAAAACATCTTATTTAGCAACTCGTTTGTTAGATGATGAAGTTTTGACTTGTGAAAGTGAAAAAGTAGCTTTTGTATAGTTTACAAAATAATTTTTTGCATTTGGCTGTTTGCGATAGGGATAGAAGCAGCCTTGCAGAGACAAAAAGAGAGAAAAAAACGAGGAACGAAGTTTTTTTTCTCTCTTTTTTGGCTCTGTGCTTTGCACGATAGCTCGTAATCGCCCAAATTTGTTCTTTTTTTGTATTTTAATTGCGTCAGTTTTGTAAATTCTATTTTTCAAATATATAAAATTATTCGTTTTTTTCTTTTTCTAAAAAATTTAATTTATCTTTGTGAAAAAATTTAAAAAATATGAAACAAAGAATTATTAACATACTTAAAAATCCAATCTATGACCAAAAAATCATAGTAAAAGGTTGGGTAAAAACAAAAAGAGGTAGCAAAAATGTTAATTTTATTGCTTTGAATGATGGCTCAACAATTCAAAATTTACAAATAGTAGCAGATGCCGAAAAAATTTCCGAAGATATTTTAAAATTAGTGCAAACAGGTGCTTGTATTGCTATCAATGGAACTTTGATTGCTTCGCAAGGAGCAGGACAAGCGATGGAAGTGGTGGCGGATAGCATAGAAATTTTGGGCGAAGCCAATCCTGATGAATATAAAATTCAGGCAAAAGCACACACATTGGAATTTTTGAGAGAACAAGCACATTTGCGTAGTAGAACTTCGACTTTTGGGGCAATTTTTAGAATAAGACACGCTTTGGCTTTTGCGGTACATCAATATTTTAATGAAAAAGGCTTTTTTTATTGGCATTCACCGATTATTACAGGCTCTGATGCCGAAGGGGCAGGGCAAATGTTTAGAGTTACAACATTACCAGACCAAAATCCACCTTTGGAAGATGGAAAAGTCAATTATAAAGAAGATTTTTTTGGACAACCAACTAATCTGACGGTTTCAGGGCAATTGGAGGCAGAATTGGGAGCAATGGGCTTGGGTTTGGTTTATACCTTTGGACCTACTTTTAGAGCAGAAAATTCGAATACAGCACGACATTTAGCAGAGTTTTGGATGATAGAACCAGAAATGGCTTTTTATGATTTGCAAGATAATATGGATTTGGTAGAGGATTTTTTAAAATATCTTATTAATTATGCACTTACAAATTGTGGCGATGATTTGGCTTTTTTAGAAAAAAGATTGTTAGATGAAGAAAAAACAAAGAAAAAAGAAGAACAAAGCGAAATGTCTTTGTTAGAAAAACTAAAATTTGTTGTGGCACAAGATTTTCAACGATTGACTTATACCGAAGCCATTGAAGTTTTGTTAGGTTCTAATCATCATAAAAAGAAAAAATTTCAATATGAAGTAAAATGGGGCATCGATTTGCAATCCGAACACGAAAGATATTTGGTTGAAAAACATTTTAAAAAACCTGTGATTTTGACTGATTATCCAAAAGACATCAAGGCTTTTTATATGAAACAAAACGAAGATGGAAAAACCGTCAGAGCAATGGACGTGCTTTTTCCGTGCATTGGAGAGATGGTTGGAGGCTCACAAAGAGAAGAAAATTATGATAAACTACTTGAGCGTATGCGACAAATGGGCGTACACGAGCAAGGACTTTGGTGGTATTTAGAAACTCGAAAATTTGGTACTGCACCACACGCAGGATTTGGATTGGGGTTTGAAAGATTGGTGCTTTTTGTTACAGGAATGAGCAATATTCGTGATGTGATTCCTTTTCCAAGAACACCTCAAAATGCAGATTTTTAATATACATATCCGAAAGTAGTTGTAAGTTATTAAACCTATAAAGTTTTTAAAATTTTATAGGTTTAATAACTTGATAATCAATGACTTGTAATCAATAATATTCCTACTTATTCTAATGATTTCCTACACCTGCTTAATTCCCATAATTTTTTTATTGAAGTCTAAATAGTTGTTTTTTGGTACCTACTTTACGTTGTTAAACAATGATAAAAAAGTCATTTATCAGAAACAGGCAACAAAATAAAACCATTTTTTTTGATGATAATGAAATAAAATAGTGTATTTTTATCATATTTTATAAAAAATTACGTTATTTGTTTATACTTATCAACTTAAAATTGCTAAAAAATAGCAAATAAATGTGTATAAATATACATAAAAACAAAAAAATATACATAAAAACAAAAAAATATTTTTTTAATTTAATATTTTGAAAAAAAAATATAGATAGTTTGCTGTTTGTTTTAAAAAACATTTAATTTTGCTGTTTGTTTTAATCACTTTTTAAAAAATTATAAACTAACTATGAAGCTTTCTGAGTTTCGTTTTATTTTACCTGATAGTTTGATAGCCCTCAATCCTACCCACAATCGAGATGATGCAAGGTTGATGGTGGTTCACAAAGATACAGGTCTAATTGAGCATAAAATATTTAAAGATATTATTGAGTATTTTGATGAAGGTGATGTTATCGTTACCAATGACACAAAAGTTTTTCCTGCACGCTTATATGGAAGCAAAGAAAAAACGGGGGCAAAAATTGAGGTTTTTTTATTAAGAGAACTTAGTGAAAAAGAACATCTTTGGGACGTATTGGTCGACCCTGCACGAAAAATTAGAGTAGGAAATAAACTTTTTTTTGGTGATAGTGATTTGGTGGCAGAAGTAGTGGATAATACTACTTCGAGAGGAAGAACGATTCGTTTTTTATACGATAAACCTGATTTTTATGATATAGTTTATGGAATTGGTGAAACTCCTTTGCCTAAAAATATATGCTCACAAAGAAAAATTACCCCTGAAGATGAGCATCGTTTTCAAACAATTTATGCAAAACATATTGGTGCAGTGGCGGCACCAACCGCAGGCTTACACTTCACAAGGCAACTCATGCAACGCCTCGAACTCAAAGGTGTTGATATTGCTCCTGTTACTTTACATATTGGTTTGGGGACTTTTAGAAGTGTTGATGTAGAAGATTTAACCAAACATAAAGCAGATTCTGAAAATTTTGAAATTTTAGAAAGTTCTGCCAATCTTATTAATAATGCTTTGGACAACAAAAAAAGAATTTGTGCTATTGGTACAACGACCGTAAAAGCGTTAGAATCATCGGTTTCTGCCAATGGAAAACTGAAACCTGCCAGCGGCTGGACTGATAAATTTATATTTGCTCCTTATGATTTTAAAGTACCGACTTCTTTGGTTACAAGTTTTCATTTGCCTCAATCTACTCTTTTTATGACTACCTGTACTTTTGGTGGATATGAATTGATTATGGAAGCGTATGAAACGGCAGTGAGAGAAAAATATAGATTTTTTAGCTATGGCGATGCTATGTTAATTATATAAACTTTAAAACTTAAAAATCCATTCAAAAAATGAGTTATCAATTATTAAAAGGAAAAAAAGGTATTATTACAGGAGCATTAGATGAAAACTCTATTGCTTGGAAAGTAGCTTTACGCGCACACGAAGAAGGGGCTACTTTTGTACTTACAAACGCACCTGTGGCTATGCGTATGGGTAAAATTAACGAGTTGGCAACTGCTTGTAACACGATTGTTATTCCTGCTGATGCTACAAAAATCGAGGATTTAGAAAACTTATATACGCAAGCCATTTCGCATTTGGGTGGCAAACTTGATTTTGTGCTACATTCAATTGGAATGAGTCCAAACGTTCGCAAAGATAGACCTTATGGTGATTTAAAATATGATTATTTTTTGCAAAGCATTGATATTTCTGCATTGTCATTGCATAAAATGTTACAAACAGCAGAAAAATTAGATGCCATCAATGAATGGGGTTCGGTAGTGGCACTTTCTTATATTGCGGCACAAAGAACCTTTGGCAGTTATTCGGATATGGCACAAGCCAAAGCGATGTTAGAATCTATTGCCAGAAGTTATGGAGAGCGTTATGGAAAACTAAAAAAAGTAAGAGTAAACACAATTTCCCAATCCCCTACTAAAACTACTGCGGGTTCGGGCATTGATGGTTTTGATGCTTTTTATAGTTTTGCAGATATGCTTTCGCCATTGGGCAATGCAAGTGCGGAAGATTGTGCTAATTATGTTATTTCTTTGTTTTCTGATTTAACAAGAATGGTTACGATGCAAAATCTTTTCCACGATGGAGGATTTTCTACCAACGGAATTTCTGATGCTTTGATTGATAAAATAAAAGGATAGTAATAAAAAAAAATAAAAAAAATCAGTTTTTACCTAAGTTTATAATTAGGTTTGGCTGATTTTTTTTATTTTAATTTTTTTTTGTATATACATCGAAAAGTGGTTTTGGAATATTTTAAATTGTAATTTATTTACCCTGATAAAATGATAAAACCAAAGAATATATTTTAAAATTACTGATAAATTATAGTAAAACACTTGTAGATTATGTCAAACCCAACAATATCAAAACTGTATGAGATATTTAACCAATCTTGTTATGGACTTGCACCTTTGTCTGAAAATAGTGTTGATGCTTTGGTTACAGACCCTCCCTATGGTATTTCATTTCAAAATCACGAGTGGGATAAATCATTGCCCAAACGTGAAATTTGGGAAGATAGTTTGCGTGTATTAAAAAGTGGTGCTTTTGGTTTGGTTTTTTCTTCTGTTCGTTTGATGCATCGTTTGATGGTCGATTTAGAAGATAGCGGTTTTATTATCAAAGATGTTTTATTTTGGGCTTATTTGAATGGTATGCCTAAAAGTAGAGATATTGCTTTGGATATTGACAAAGAATTGGGCATAGAAAGTACCATAATAGGCAAATATAATTATGTGCAGGGTTATAAAAAAGGTGGTGCAGAAAATTATTATACAGAAAATGACAAACTCAAATACGAACCTGCATCAGACACAGGAAAAAAATATAAAGGTGCAGGATTAGGTTTAAAACCTGCTTATGAACCTATTATTTTAGTTCAGAAACCCATAGAAAAAGGGCTAAATATTGCCCAAAATATGATTAAATATGGTACAGGTGCTTTAAACTTAGAAGAAACTCGTATTCCTTATGCCAAAGGGGAAGGAAAAGTAGGACACAATCCACAC
>RDXZ01000254.1 GCA_004293265.1 Bacteroidota bacterium
TTCGTTTACAAACCACCTTTAACAAGCAGTTAGTTGCTTCACTTCGTTCAGCAGGACAAAATAGGACATCTGCAACACCACAAAAAAATAACCTAAATAATTACTAATTTTTTTAAAATCATTCCATTATATTAGTTGATTATTTTGCAAATTTAATCAAAAAAAATAAAATATTGAATAATAAAAACTTTTTTTTATGAAAAATATTTTATTTTCGTTGCAAAAATAGTAACTTTGTACCATAAACTAAAATATAACTATGAATATAGGTGATAAAGTGCGTATGTTGCACTCAACAGAACAAGGTATTATTACCAAATTTTTGTCAGGAGATAGAATAGAAGTCGAAATCGAAGATGGTTTTCAAATTCCTGTTCGTAGAAACGAAATTGCGGTTGTTTCAGTAGAAGAAAATACTCGTTTTGGCAAAAATCAAACGCCAGAGGAAGCTCAAAATAATTCAAAAAATAGTAAAACAACTACCATTTCTCAAAAAGGAATTTATGTAGCGTTTATTGCTTTGAATCAAGAAAAATATGCTATTCATCTTATTAACAATACTGATTTAGATTTACCTTTTGTGATAGGAGAAGAAACGGAAAATTTTGTGCAAGGAATCGCTACCAATGTACTAAAAGGCAGACAAAGCCTCAAATTCAAAGAAGTTAATTTATCAGATTTTGAAAAATGGGGCGTTTTTGTATTCCAATTTTTGTATTTTTCATACAATAAAATCAGTATGAGAATGCCTTTTGTCAAAAAATTAAGGTGCAGAAGCAATAGTTTTTTTAAAGCAAAAGGACAAGTGCCTATTTTGTTAAAAGAAGGATATGTTTTTCAATTAGACAAAGAAGAAACAGAAGAAAATTTGGTTATTCCTGAAAAAACCCCTGAAATTGATGTTCAAAAACTCAAAGAAGAAATGTTTACCCCAAAAGTAAACACAATTTTACCACTTTCACAAATTGTAAAAAGACCTGCAAAAGAAATTGATTTGCATATCGAAAAACTAACTTCCAATTATAATAATATGAATAATGGCGAAATGTTAGCATTACAATTAGATACTTTTGAACGCAATTTGGAAAATGCAATCGTGGCAGCAATGGACGAAATTGTTTTTATTCATGGCGTAGGAAATGGCGTATTGAAACAAGAAATTCACAGAAAATTAAGCCAAAATAAAGATATTAAATTTTTTCAAGATGCAAAAAAAGAAAAATTTGGATATGGAGCAACTTTAGTCGCACTCAAATAATAATTTAATTCTCATAAAAATAACAAAAACTACACTTTTTTTTTAGATAATGTTTGTAGTTTTTGTTATAAATATTTATTTTATTGATAAAAAATTGCAATTGTAACAATTAGGTATTTATTTTGCATAATAATTACTATTCTTAACTCAAGTCAATAACAATGCAATCTGAAATACTTTCTAAATACTCATCTTACCAAAACCAAGACAAGACCATTAAAAAATTAAAAATTAGCTATGTGATTGCTCTGAGTTTAGTGGCATTGATTGCATTGGTAAGTCAATTAATCATCAGAAATGCGCTACAAAATCAAGAAAATGACGCAAATATAGTCAATGTAAGCGGAAGGCAACGTCTTTTAAGCCAACAAATTGCCAAAAATAGTAGTTTATTGATTTTTTTTGAAACAAAAGCCGAACTCCAAAAATGTATAGATGAGTTAAAAAGTGGCGTTGATAAATTCGAAACACAATACAAAGGACTTATCAATGGTAATCCTGATTTAAAATTATCTGGTAATAATTCTCCAAAAATATTAAAAATGTTTGGAGATTTAGACCAATATTATACTCCTATTTTAAAGACAACCAAAGAAATAATTAAGCCCGAAAATCGAGAAAATCAATTAAGATTAAAAAATTTGGTCAAAATTATTTTAGAAAACGAAAAGCCTTTTTTAAAAGGTATGAATGAAATTGTGGATAGATTTGCTTTGGAAGCAAAACAAAAAATTAATAACCTCAAAAACATAGAACTCATTTTGATGTTTATTACTTTTATTACTTTGTTTGCAGAGGCATTTTTGATTTTTAGACCTGTTTTCAAAAAAGTTATTTTTTATATTGATGATTTACGTGCTACTTATGAAGAAGTATTGGCTTTGAGTGAAGAATTAAGGCAAATCAATGAAGAACTATTTGCCAACAATGACGCTCTCGAACAATCTAAACATCTGATAGAAAAACAGAAAAAAGATATTGAAATCAATAGCCAAAACGTAATGGATAGCATCAATTATGCACAAAGAATCCAAAGTGCCATTATGGTTGAGCAATCCAATGTTATCAAAAATTTTAAAAGTGCTTTTATTCTCAATATCCCAAAAGATGTTGTTTCAGGTGATTTTTATTGGTTTGGAAAAGTACAAAAACTTAAAATTGTGATTCTTTCTGATTGTACGGGGCATGGCGTTGGTGGTGCTTTTATGACAATGATAGGCGTAACACTACTCAATGAAATTATCAATGTCCACCAAACCACAAACCCAAAAGATATTTTAGATGATTTAGATATATTACTAAAAGCTACTTTGCAACATCACCAAAAAATAAAAGACGGAATGGATATAGCGGTGGTAATGATAGATGAAGAACAAAAAAAATTATATTTTGCAGGGGCAAGACAAAATCTATATTATAACAGAAAAGGTGAAATTTTAGAACTCAAAGGAGCCAGAAATTCTATTGACGGAATTATATTAGTTAACAATCCATTTGTAACCCATATAATTGATATCGAACAAAATGATGTATTTTATTTAACTTCTGATGGCTACCGCGACCAATTTGGTGGTGAAGAAAAAAGAAAATATATGTCAAGCCAATTTAAAGAATTACTCAAAAATATGGATAATTTACCTTTACTTGCCCAAAGAGATAAATTAGAAGCCGAACACTATCGTTGGAAAGGAACCACAGAACAAACTGATGATATTTTAGTCATTGGTTTTCAAATATTTTGATGTTGTATTTTAGTAATGATTTCACCCAAAATTTCAAAAGTGAATTTGTATTCCCTTTCTGTTAAAAGTCTGCCTATTTTACACTAAAAAATGGTATTAAAATCTAATTTTTATACTTTCATACAAAACTAATTGGGTTTTAAATGATGAAAGATAATGATAATTTATCAACCAAAAGGCTAAATATTTACTTTTATTTTTATGATTTTGCAACTTTATACGCATAAAAAATGTTACAACATCAAATACATTTTTAATTTTTAATTTTCAATGCACGTACTTTTATCTATCAACAAATATTTTTTCAAATACAAATGGTTAT
>RDXZ01000255.1 GCA_004293265.1 Bacteroidota bacterium
ATTTTAATTCGCCTTTACTTGAGTTAAATTTAATATCACAACTAAATAGCAAGAACAGTAACGGAGAAACTATTTATAGGATTAATAAAGAGGTAAGAAACAATATTCCTGTTGCTATTTTAGCTTATTGTTTATTAGACTATTTAGCTGAAAGAAAAGACATTAGTCACGATGAAATTAGAAATACTTTTGGGTCATATTTTTGTCTCTCAACTGATGGCTTAGATAATTTAATAGAGGAATTGTGTATGGAATATCCTGAATTTATTTATAAAAATGATGCTGGAATACGTCAAATACAAATCAAAGGGATAACAAAGGAGTATCAGAATAATTTATTAGAATCGTATTATGGAATATAATAATATATCAACTAACATTTTAAGAGACGAGTCAAAAGACTTGAATTATGTAGTTACTCCAAATGCTATTCAAATTTACGAACGCATTGTAAATAGTGCTGAGAAAAGCAATAAATCATTTACTTTGATTGGTAATTATGGTACTGGGAAATCTACATTTTTATGGGCTTTAGAAAAAAACTTACTCAAAGAAAAAATTTATTTTAGTAATTCTATAGAATCAAAAAATAATTCTTTTGATTTTATAAAATTAGTTGGAGATAATGCTTCGTTGACAGACACATTATTAAAAACATTAAAACTGAAAGAAGGATCTTCAACTGAAATAATTGGAGAGCTTGAAAAAAGAAGAATTATTTCTGCTAAAAAAAATAAAGGTTTAGTATTAATAATTGACGAGTTTGGTAAATTTTTGGAGTTTATAGGTAAGAACAAGCACAGTAATGATTTGTATTTGTTGCAATTGATTTCGGAATGGGCAAATGATGACACAAAAAATGTATTTTTCATTATTTCACTACATCAAAGTTTTATTTCCTATTCCGCTTCTTTGGATTTGGCAGAAAAACTGGAATGGGAAAAAATTAAAGGTCGATTTGTAGAATTACTTTTTAATGAGCCCGTTGAACAATTGTTGTTTTTTGCTTCAAAGAAACTTGAGCGTTTTGAATTACCAAAGAAAAATGAAGATAGTTTTAACTTACTGAACAAAGCTATTAAGAACAGTAATCTTATTGGGTTTAATGAATTGAATACACCTGAATTAGCTAAATCTCTATATCCATTAGATTGGTTATCAGCTAATATTTTGGTTAATGCATTACAACGTTATGGACAAAATGAGCGTTCTTTATTTACTTTCTTAAACGATAATACAAAATTTTCTATTAATTCATTTGATGGTAAATTTTATTCAATTTCAAATGTTTTCGATTATTTAGTTAATACATTGGGAAGCGAAATTTATAGCTTTAACAATCCACATAGAGCACAATGGCAAACTTGCTTTAGATCATTAGAACGTGCAGAATTAATAGAAGATATTGATTATAAATTAGTCACTGAATTAATAAAGACTATTTGTTTGGTTACTATTTTCACTAAAGCTGGAGGCTTATTTGATAAAAAATTTATATCAAAATATATTCACCACACTAGTGAGTTTAATGATGTTTCTATTGATAAAACTATTGATAAATTAGATAAGTCTGGCATAATTAGGTTTTATAAACATAGTAATAAATTAAATTTTCTTGAAGGAACCGATTTAGATATAGAACAAGAACTAGCTGATGTTTCCAAAGAAATTAATCATGATTTTTCTGTTACGGCAGCTATATCTGATTTGGTAGATTTTCCTGTAATTTTAGTTAAAAAGAATTCATTTGAAAAAGGGACACCTCGTTTTTTTGAGTTTAGAATTTTAACAAATTTAAACAATATCACTAATGCCGAAGGAGCTTTGGATGGTTATATCAACTTACTTTTTGACGCTTCTATTAAAGAAAAAGATGTTAAAAAATATTCCTTAAATACTGGCAGTAATCTTTTTGTAATCTATAAAAACTCTAAAGATATACACAATGAAATATTTACTATTAACAAACTTAAATTCTTAATAAATAAGCATAAAGAAGATAGAAATGCAATAAAACTTTTAAATAAAGAACTTGAATACCACAAACAACAATTAGAGAAATTTGTATTAGATAACTTATTCGTTTCTAATGACCAAAATATTTGGTTTTATAATGGTAAAGTAGAAAATATAAAGTCAAAAAGAGCATTAAATGAAACCCTATCAAAAATTTGTGATATAGAATTTAAACATGCTCCACATTATAAAAATGAATTGGTTAATAAGGAGTTTTTAAGCTCACAGATTAGTACTGCAAGAAAATCTTTTATTCGCCATTTATTGAATAATGAAAGTATTGAAAATTTAGGTTTTCCAATTGACAAATTTCCACCTGAAAAGTCAATTTACATTACATTGGCAAAAGACACAGGAATACATTCAAAGAATAATAAATTAAATCATTTTACTTTTTCTAATCCAACAGATGAATCATTTCAACCACTTTGGAAAGAAAGTGATGCTTTTATAAAATCAGCTAATTCATCCAGAAGGAATTTAGGAGAATTATATGAAATTTTGAGTAAAGCTCCTTTCAAATTAAAAAAAGGATTTACTGAATTTTGGGTTCCAATGTTTTTGATTATTAATAGAGAAGATTTTGCATTATTCCATGAAACTAATGGTTTTATACCATACTTAACCGATGATGTTTTAGATTTAATACATAAATCGCCTACTAATTATTCTATTAAAAGTTATGATGTTACTGGTTTAAAAGTTAATCTTTTGGAAAGTTATAAGGAACTAGTTCAGGTTGGAGATACTGAATTGGGTACAAAAAGCACTTTCTTATCCATTTTTGGTAATTTCTTACGTTTTTTTAGAGGTCTAAATGAATACACTATAAACACTAAACGACTTTCTCCAAAAGCAATTAGCTTGAGAGAAGCCATAAAAACTGCAAAAGATCCAGAAGATGCCTTGTTTAATCAATTTCCTAATGCTTTAGGTTTTCATTCTATTTCAATAAATGATGACGAAGAAATATTAAAATCCTACACATTTCATATTCAAGATGCAATTAGAGAAATTCGTTCTTCTTATGATGCTCTTCTTGATAGAATTGAAGAAAAAATAATACATTCATTTATTTGCGAGACTAGTGATTTTGAAAGTTATAAATTAGAAATTCAAAGTAGATTAAATAGTGTTAATTTGAGTTTATTAGGAACGGAACAATCTGTTTTTTATAAAAGATTAATTTCTCCTTTAGATGATAGAGCTTCTTGGTTAAAATCAGTTGCTGATGCTGCACTAGGAAAATCTATTGATAAAATGATTGATGAAGAAGAAGTTTTATTAG
>RDXZ01000045.1 GCA_004293265.1 Bacteroidota bacterium
AGTAGATTTTTCGCTTCGCTCAAAATGACAAAATAAGGCTCAAAAAGACAAAATAGCGATCACTCTTTTATTTATCAAAAAATAACCTAAATAGATACATAATTTTTAGAAAATATTTTGGTACTCTGACAATTTTAGTGGTGTTTTTCTCAATATAATCATTAGTTATTTTTTTTAAAGTCCTTTAGGACTGAAATCTTTGTAGAAAATAAAGATAAAGATAAAAAAACGCTGTAAGCGTGAAATATTATATCATCTCTACGAGATTTTTATTGTTTTTTTTACACTATTGCTACAAAGATAACACGCCTAAAGGCGTTTAAAATAAATGTTCACTAAAATTATCAGAGTACCAACATTTTTTATCATTATTTTTGTACGTTTTTTGCATTATTCACATAAAATTTATAATTTTGAAAAAAATACATTAAACCTAAAAAATATGTCTATAAAAATTCGCACTGAAGATGCTTTGAGTTATCATCAACAAGGAAAGCCCGGTAAAATTGAGGTAATTCCTACAAAGGCAATGAGTACGCAAATGGATTTAGCATTGGCTTATTCGCCCGGCGTAGCAGAGCCTTGCAAAGAAATTGCAAGAGATAAAAACGAAGTTTATAAATATACAGCCAAAGGAAATTTGGTAGCCGTCATTTCTAACGGAACTGCGGTATTGGGCTTGGGAGATATTGGACCCGAAGCCTCAAAACCTGTAATGGAAGGAAAAGGAGTTTTGTTCAAAAAATTTGCAGGCATCGATGTTTTTGATATAGAAATTGATGAAAAAGACCCTAAAGAATTTATCAAAATTGTAAAATCATTAGAACCTACTTTTGGAGGAATCAATCTTGAAGATATTAAAGCCCCTGAATGTTTTGAAATCGAACAAGAATTACGTAAATTGATGAATATTCCTGTGATGCACGATGACCAACATGGCACTGCTATCATCACTTCTGCCGCTTTGTTAAATGCTTTAGAAATTGTAGGAAAAAAAATTGAAGAAATAAAAGTGGTTGTCAATGGTGCGGGTGCGTCTGCCATTTCTTGTACGCGTTTGTATGTTGCGTTGGGTGTAAAAAAAGAAAATATTTTGATGTTAGATAGCAAAGGAGTAATTCGTGTTGATAATCCTAATTTAGATGATACAAAAAAAGAATTTGCAACCACACAAGATTTGCATACTTTGGAACAGGCTTTGAATGGTGCAGATATGTTTTTAGGATTATCCAAAGGTAATATTTTAGCACCAGAAGTATTATTGACAATGGCAAAAAATCCGATTGTGTTTGCTTGTGCTAATCCTGACCCTGAAATTCCTTATGATTTGGCAATGGCAACTCGAAAAGATATTATTATGGCAACAGGACGCTCTGACCACCCGAATCAAGTCAATAATGTTTTAGGTTTTCCTTATATTTTTAGAGGGGCTTTAGATGTTCGTGCTTCTGAAATCAATGAAGAAATGAAATTGGCAGCAGTGAGAGCGATTGCTCAATTAGCCAAAGAGCCTGTGCCTGATATGGTTACAAAAGCTTATGGAGAAACTGATTTGGCTTTTGGTGCTACTTATTTGATTCCAAAACCTTTAGACCCTCGTTTGATTACAACTATTTCGCCTGCAGTAGCAAAAGCTGCCATAAGTTCAGGTGTTGCACAAATTGAAATTACAGATTGGGACGAATATAAAATTGCTTTGGAAAAAAGAGTAGGTTTGGATAGCAAGTTGATGTCAAGAGTGATAGAAGCAGCAAAGAAAAACCCAAAAAGAGTTGTATTTAGTGAAGCAGACCACCCAAAAATATTAAAAGCAGCACAAATTGTAAAAGACGAAGGCATTGCTATTCCTATTTTATTGGGTAATAAAGAAAAAATCGAAGCAATTATGTCCACCAATAAATTGGATTTGGGCGATTGTTTGATTGTCGATCCTGATAAAGACGAACAAAAATTACAAGAATATACACAATATTATTTCCAAAAAAGACAAAGAAAAGGCGTTACTTTGTATGATGCACAAAGACAAATGCGCGAAAGAAATTATTTTGGAGCAATGATGGTAGAATTAGGCGAGGCAGATGCAATGATTTCAGGGCTTACCAAAAATTATCCACGCGTTGTAAAACCAGCCTTAGAAATTGTAGGTGTCGCACCCAATACAGACATAGTGGCGGGTATGTATGTCATCAATAATGGACAAAAAACATTGTTTTTTGCTGATACAACTATCAATCTCAATCCAACTGCTGAGCAATTGGTTACTATTATTGGATTGACTGAAAAAATAGTCAGAACTTTTGGACACGAGCCAAGAATTGCTATTTTGTCTTATTCTAATTTTGGAGCAACCAAAGGCGAAGAAGCAGATAAATGTAGATTGGCTGTAAAATTAGCCAAACAAAAATATCCTAATTTGATTATTGACGGAGAAATGCAGGCTGATGTCGCATTACGCACTGATATTTTGAAAGAAAATTATCCATTTAGTCCATTGGCAGAGCAAGGAGCAAATGTATTGATTTTTCCTAATCTTTCCGCAGGAAATACTGCTTATAAATTATTACAAAGTTTGGGAGTTACGGAGGCAATCGGACCTATTTTGATGGGAATGAGAAAACCAATTCACGTATTGCAATTAGGAAGTTCGGTCAGAGAAATTATTAATATGGTTTCGATTGCTGTGGTGGAAGCACAAAGTAGATAATAGATATGATGTATGGTGGTGGCATTCGCCACCTTCTAAAAATAAGTTTCAATTTGTTGTGTAGAACAGGCTAAAAGCCCGTTCTACACACTTTTACAAGAAATCTATTTTAAAAAAATAATATAAAATTAAAAAATGAAAAAAAATTATATCCTTTTTTTTGTGTTAATATGTTTGATGACACAAAATAATTTTGCACAAAGTAAATTAAATCTGAATTTATTACCAAAAATTGAACAAATTATTGATAAAAATGCAGTTATTTGGGAAAATAAATACAAATTTTTACATCAAAATCCAGAAATTTCTTTTCAAGAAAAAAATACATCTGCACTTATTGCTCAAGAACTTAAAAAATTAGGATTCGAAGTTACTGAAAATTTTGGTGGTTATGGCGTAATTGGTGTGTTAAAAAATGGCAATGGAAAAAATGTGATGATTAGAGCAGATACAGATGCATTGCCCTTAGAAGAAAAAACAGGTTTGCCTTATGCAAGCAAAATAAAAACCAAAGATGACAACGGAAACGAAGTCGGTGCGATGCACGCCTGCGGACATGATATGCACATTACAGTTTTTTTAGGTGTAGCACAAGTGTTAGCAGAAACGAAAAAAGATTGGAAAGGCACTTTGATAATGGTAGCACAACCTGCAGAGGAGCGTGCAGGTGGAGCAAAAGCGATGATTGATGCAGGGCTTTATCAAAAATATCCAAAACCAGATTATGCCATTGCTTTGCATTGTAACGCCACTTTGGCGGCAGGAAAAATTGGTATGTGCGAAGGTTATACGTTTGCCAATGTAGATTCTATTGATATTTTGGTGCATGGAAAAGGAGGGCATGGTGCATATCCACATA
Organism: Bacteroidota bacterium; assembly: GCA_004293265.1. Classification (GTDB taxonomy): domain Bacteria; phylum Bacteroidota; class Bacteroidia; order Cytophagales; family Microscillaceae; genus RDXZ01. The sequence continues at coordinate 3,564 of RDXZ01000045.1, forward strand.
CTACGATTGACCCAATTGTGTTAGGAAGCCAAATTATATTAGGTTTACAAACGATTGTCAGTAGAGAAATCGCCCCAACAGATGCCGCAGTGATTACGGTTGGCTCGATTCATGGTGGTACAAAGCATAATATTATCTCTGACCAACTCAAAATGCAATTGACTGTCCGTTCTTACAAAGAAGAAGTTCGAAATCATATTTTAAAAGCCATTCCTCACAAATGTAAACATATTGCTTTGGCTTCAGGTATGCCTGAAAATAAAACTCCCGAAGTAGTTGTTCAAAATGAGAGTATTCCTGCGGTTTTTAATCATATAGAATTGACAAAAAAACTAAAAATAGTGGGCGAAAATGTATTAGGAAAAGACAATGTAGTGGTAAGTGAGCCTGTCATGGGGGCAGAAGATTTTGGATTGTTTGGCAGAACAAATGAAAAAATCCCAATTTGTATTTTTTGGTTGGGGACTATTTCAGCAGAAAAAATTGAAAATAGCAAAAAAACAGGAGAAGGTTTGCCATCTTTACATTCACCTTTTTATGCTCCTGAAATTTCAAAAACTTTAAAAACAGGCGTAAAATCAATGACAAGTTTTGCTTTATCTTTGTTTTAATCTCTAAAATTTTTATGTTACAATAGTTTATTATTTTCTCTCATTTTTCTTATTTTGTACGTATTGAGGTTTATTTTAGGGAATAATTTGTTTTTTATTTATGATTTTTTAGTTAAAATAAAATAAAATTTTATTTTATTTACAAAAATATGTAACATATTTTAAAAAGTGGCGTATATAACAATATAATATTTTAAAATATACAAAATTTTTAAAATAATATTTTATTTAATTTTCTACAATAACTTAAATTTTTTTATGAAAAAATTACTTTTTTCTCTTTTATTTGCTTCATTTATGTTACTTGCGTCAAGTAACTTATTCGCACAACAATACTTTGTGTATGATGGCAAAACTTTTAGTGTAATGCTTACTTGTAATAGCGATAACACAGAAGTTACAAATGTTTCTTTCTCTTTCAAAGGCAAATGGGAAGAATTTAAAGTATTAGGCGTTTCTGACCTTGAAAGTACCTCTCAAGGTGGTTTTATTTATGAAGTATTAGACGGAAAAGGAAACAAATATTATGTAGATTATTACAGAGATAATAACAAAATTATTGTTACTAACGAAGCGGGAAATGGAAAATGGGATCTTTTCAAACGTAAAGACTAACTTTCTTTTTTAGATAAATTTTAGATACACACTTAAAAAATATTGATTTAAGTGTGTATATTTTTTTATGCGTATAAAAAATGCTCATTTATATTTTTTATAAAAATAACCATTCCTTAAAACATTTCCATAAAAAGTATTGTTCAAAAAACAAAAACATTTATTTAGAATGTCCCAAAAATTTGATACAATAATCATCGGCACAGGTTTGGGTGCTTTATCAACGGCTTGTTTATTGGCAAAACAAGGACAAAAAAATCTTATTCTCGAACAAAATTATTTAGCCGGTGGTTGCACAAGTTCGTATTGGCGAAAAGGTTTTGTGTTCGAAAGTGGTGCGACTACTTTGGTAGGTTTAGAAAAAAATATGCCTTTGGGATATGTTCTAAACGAAATTGGCATCACAATAAACGCAAGAAAATTGGAAACTCCTATGAAAATTCATCTTAAAAATGGTGAAATTTTAACGCGTCATCAAAATTTAGAAGAATGGATTTTGGAAGCAGAAAGAGTTTTTGGAAAGAAAAACCAACGTGAATTTTGGAATTTTTGTTATCGAGTGAGTTGTTTTGTTTGGCAGACTTCTCTGAAACAACGTTTTTTTCCACCTAAAAAAATAAATGATTTTTTGCAATGCGTCAAAAATGCTACTTTTTCACAATTTAATTATGCTATTTATGCTTTTTATTCTACAGAATGGCTTTTGAAAAAATATGATTTATTAGAAAATGAATTGTTTGTGGCGTTTGTCAATGAGCAATTAATAATCACAGCTCAAAATTATTTAAAAGAAGTCAATATATTGTTTGGTGCGACTGCATTATGTTATACTAATTTTCCTAATTATTATGTTGATGGAGGTTTGATAAATGTCATTAATCCGATGCTCAATTATTTAGAAAAAAATAATACTGAAATACATCTTCGCGAGGAAGTAAAAACGATTGTTTATCAAAAAGAAAAAAAATTATACCAAATCATTACCAATAAAAATGAATATGAAAGTAAATCAATCGTTTCGGGGATTCCTTTAAACAATACTTTAAAAATTTATGCTAATACAAGTAAAAAATTGCAGAAAAAAATATTAAATTCTACTCAATTAAGCAGTGCTTTTCAGATGGGAATTGGTTTTGAATGTTTGGATAAACAAAAATTTTCGTGTATTCATTATCAAATTCATCTCGAAAATCCTCTACCTTTTTTGAATACAAAATCTATTTTTATCAGTCTTTCACATGCAGATGATGACACACGCACAGACCAAAAAAATCAAATGGTTGCTTCTATCAGCACGCATTGGCATAATCCTGAAAAAATTTTGGTAGAAGATAAATCTATTTTAGAAAAATTTGTATTAGATATTTTGATAAAAAAAGGTTTTTTTGAAGAAAAAGACATTATTTATTATCATTCATCAGGACAAAAATCTTGGGAAAAATGGACAGGTAGAATGTATGGATTTGTGGGTGGCTATCCACAATACAAAAATATCAAACCTTGGCAAATGGTCGAATCAAGATTAGATAACCACAAAGCTTATATTTGCGGAGATACAACTTATCCTGGACAAGGAATTCCTGGCACAGTGTTAAGTGGAATCATTGCTTTTGAGAAAATGAGAGCAGATGGATCTATATAATTTTGAATAATTATAAAAATTATTTTTTCTCTAATTTTTTAATTTTTTCTTTTAGTATTTTGTTTTCTTGTTCGAGTGTTTTGATTTTTTGTTCATCTTGCCTAGTAAATATAACAATTACCCAAAGAAAAAGGAAAGATACACAAACTACAAACATATAACGAACAATAAATTTTAAATTATATTTTTTATATTTAGCACTTTCTACTAATAAGAAACTATTTTTTTCATTCAAATAATATTCTTTTTTGTATTTTACACAATCATCTAAAAATACATTTATTTCAAAATTAAGTTTTTCTATTATTTGTATTTTTTCATGTCTAAAGTAAACAACAAACGAAGAAATAGTAATTAAAAATGCAGAAACATAACTAATTACGAAGGGAATATTAAATAAAAGTGAAATGCAAATGATCAATAAACCGATTAAATAAAGCCAAAAAAATATTTTGTCCCAAAAATAATCAATGATTTTTCCATACGCCAAAGATTTTTCTAATTTAGTCCAAATTTCTGACAATTTTTCATTGGCATCAATGGATTGTGTATTAGTTTCGATATTTTCAATGCTTGCGTTCATTTTCCTTTTTATTTATTCTTTTTTTCTTGTTCGATAAGTCTTGTTAATTCACTTGTAAAATAGGTTTGTAAATTATTTTTTGCCGTATCGCCCAACAATCCTGCGTTTGGTCTGTTATAAAAAGGTTCGATAATGGCAGTATAAGGCAATATTAAATGTTCTTTTTTGAAATAATTTTTTTGAAAATGATTTTCAAAAGTTTGTCCATATTCACCACTTTCATAATATTGATGAACATCTACTTTTTCTTTCCACCAAATATCCGCTTTATTGACCAAAGTAATTATCCATTTTACTTTTGAATATTCTAAAAAAGGCAACCATCTTCTAATATCTTCTAATTCACGCTCTTTATTGGCTTCCAAAAAACTATTTTTTACTTTATCCTCCTCAAAAATGTCTTTTTCAATATCTAATGTAGAAGTATAATGATAACCATAAGAAACTATGTTAATAATGCCTACATAATCATCATCAGTTGTTGTTTTTTGAAACTCATCTATTTGTATTTTTAAGTTGGATTGTCCTGCGGTATCCAAAAATATAATTCCTTGTCCTTGCACATTTGCTTCCTTTTCAATCGTCCCCATTGTTCGCTTTTGAATGGCAATTTGAGGGAGTTGAGGTTGCAAAGATTGCACAAATTGAGATTTCCCAACGCCACTCGAACCTGAGATAATTATTTTTCTTTTTTTATCCTTTTTGGTAAAAAATTTTGTAATAAGTTCCCAATTCTTTTTCTTGGCGGCAAAATCTATAATATATTCTCCTGCTTTATTTTTGGCAGCTTCTATCAGTGTTTCCCAAATCATTTTTTAGTTTTTTTTATAACGTTTTTAAAAGGAATGAAGTATAAAAATCGTTAAATTTATTTTGTTTTTTATGTATTAATTTTCTCGCTTCTATATTTTGAATATCATCACAAAATCCCCACAATCCTACTTTTTTCTCATCTTGATTTTACTGTGCAAAAATAATCATAATCTTAAATAAAATAATTTCTTTACCAAAAAAATACTGAATTTTTCAAAAAAATATTTAAAAATTATACAAATTTGTAATTTATTTTAGTTTTAGAACACAATAATTATAAAAAAATCGTATCTTTGCAAAATATAACTTTTACATTTTAATTTCATACATTGGAACGTTTCAAAATATTACTTTCAGCTTCGCCTTGGTGGATACTTATATGTGTTTTAATAGGTTTTTTATATGCTTATTTTTTATATAATCAATCAAGTTTTGTAAAACCAATTTATAAATATGGTTTGGGTGCTTTGCGTTTTACAACGGTTACAATTATTTGCCTGCTTTTGTTGTTAAATCCTTATTGGCGACAAATCACAAACAAAGAAGAAAAGCCTGTTGTGGTCATTGCAGTTGATAATTCTCAATCTATTCAGATGACAAACGACACTTCTCAACTTAAAAATTATTATAAAACCTTAGAAAATTTAACTAAAGAATTAGAAAAACAAGACGTTGAAACAGAATGGTATAATTTTTCTCAAAACTCATTTCAAATGCCAAAGTTTGATTGGAATGTACCCAGTACAGATTTGAACCAATTATTAACAAAAATTCAAAATAATTATGAAAATAGAAATATTGATAAAGTTATTTTGCTTTCAGACGGTATTATCAATCAAGGGGCATCGCCCACGTTCAATATGTGGCGGTTTCCAATTTTAAGCGTAGGTTTAGGAGATACAACTGCTAAAAAAGATTTAAAAATTCAATCTATTTTAGCAAATAAAGTGGCTTATTTGGGCAATGAATTTCCAATCTCAGCAGAAATTGAAAATGTAGGCTTTCCAAACAGAACTATTAATGTTTCTTTAAGTGAAAATGGAAGTGTAATTAGCCAAAAAACGATTACTTTTAACCAAGATAATGACATCAAACAAGTTAGTTTTTATGCCCAAGCCAAACAAAAAGGCATCAGAAATTATACTATCGCTATCCAAAATTTAGAAGGAGAATTTACTTATCAAAACAATACGCGTGATGTGTATGTAGAAGTGATTGACGGAAAAGAAAAAATATTGATTGTGGCGGCTGTGCCTCATCCTGATATCAAGGCTTTGCGGGCTTCGTTGGAAAAAAATGAAAATTATGATGTTGATGTATTCATTCCAAATATTTTTCAACGCAAAGAAGAAAAATATGATTTGGTTATTTTTCATCAAATTCCAAACATTGACGGTATCGGAAACGAAGTTTTAAACGCTTTTCCTGAGTCTTCAAAATGGTTTATCATAGGCGGACAAACGGATTTAAGTCAATTAAATAATATCAATAAATCAATTAAAATATTAGGAAGACAAGGACGAACAGACCAAATTACTCCTACTTTTAATCGTAATTTTGCTCGATTTGGATTGGAAAACAACAAAATGAGTAAAATTGATAAATTACCACCTGTCAGTGTTCCTTTTGGTGATTATGCCTTAGCCAATGGTGTAGATATTGTGCTTTTTCAACGAGTAGGCAATACTTCTACGAGCAAACCTTTGTTGGTTTTAGATGGGAATAATTCGCCAAGAACAGCAGTTTTGACGGCAGAAGGTATTTGGCAATGGCGTTTGGAGGAGTTTGCTTTGGAAAATAGCCACGAAAGTTTTGATGATTTGATAAGTAAAACTGCACAATTTTTATCTACCAAAGAAGATAAAAGAAAGTTAAGAGTTTATCCTATCAATAATGAATTTTATGATTATGAAAAAGTAGTTTTCGAATCTGAAATTTATAATGATTTGTATGAAAGAATTTATGACCAAAAAATAAATCTTACTTTGGTAGATAATGAAGGAAAAACTCGAACCTATAATTTTACTTCGGCAGAAGGAAATACACGTTTTGAAATTTCGGGTTTACCAAAAGGTATCTATAATTATAATGCTACTGCACAAATAAGAGGAAAAAGCGAACAATCTACGGGACAATTTACTATCAAATCTTTACAATTGGAAGCCTTGACAATGACCGCAGACCATAATTTGTTACAACAGTTATCACAAAAAACAAAAGGAAAATTTTATTTACCTACACAATTAGAAACATTAAAAAAAGATGTTTTGAGTAATAGAAAACCAAATTTATTACATTCTTCAGAAGAAATTTCTGAAATGATTAATCTCAAATTTATTTTCTTTGTTTTGTTGATTTTATTGACAACAGAATGGGGAGTGAGAAAATATCAAGGAAGTTATTAGGTCAAAAATATAAGATTTACTAAATATTTTCTGAAAATAAAAATTGTAGCACACACTTTTAATGCGTCCACATACTAAAAGTGTGTGCTATAATTGCTCAAAAGAATTATAAAAATAAAATCATTTAAAATGAAAGTATTGTTTTTAAATACATACGAAAAATATGGTGGGGCGGCAATGGCTTGTTATCGTTTGTACCAATCACTCAAAAAAAATACAAACGCAACTTATCATTTGTTAGTCAGTGATATTGATAAAAACAATGAAAATACAAATACAATTAATCCAAATTTTATTGCACAAAAAATACAAAAAATAAAATTTATTACTGAAAGATTGAGTTATTGGGCATATATGAAAAATAAAAGTTTGAAATATGCTTTTTCTCCTGCAAACGTTGGGCAATCTATTATCAACAATCCATTGGTCAAAAATGCTGATATTTTACATTTGAATTGGATAAATTTTGGTTTTTTATCTTTAAATGAATTGGAAAAAATTTGTCAATCAGATAAAAAAATAATTTGGACAATGCACGATATGTGGGCGTTTACGGGCGGCTGTCATTATGCGGGTGCGTGTGAAAATTTTTATACCAATTGTGGAAATTGTCAATTTCTCAAAAAACCTTCTATCAAAGATTGGTCTTTTCAAATATTTGAAAGAAAAAAAGAAATTATCAAAAATAAAAAAATTACTTTTGTTGGTTCAAGCAATTGGATAACAAAACAAGCACAAAAAAGTGGTTTATTTAACGAAAACCATCAATTTTATCATATTCCAACGCCTATCGATACAGAAATTTTTAAACCTTTGGATAAAGAAAAACTAAGACAAGAACTAAAAAACACTACGATTGATGACAAATTTTTACTATTATTTGGTGCGATGAATATTGCTGATAAACGCAAAGGTTTTCATTTATTGTTAGAAGCATTACAAATATTAGCACAAAAAAATAAAAAACTGCCTTTACATTTATTGATTTTTGGAAAATCTACTCCTGAAATGTTAGAAAAATTACCTTTTGATTATACAAATTTGGGGGTTTTAAAAGGAGATATTGAAATCAGAAAAGCCTATAATTTGGCACATACTTTTGTGTTGCCTTCTTTGGAAGATAATTTACCTAATACTATTTTAGAAAGTTTGGCTTGTGGCACACCAAGTTTGAGTTTTAATCTCGGAGGAATGCCTGAAATGATTGATAATGAACTCAATGGATTGATTACTACCGAAAATTCTGCTGAGAATCTTGCTGAAAATATTAAAAAAATGATAGATTTTTGGATAAATAAACCTGATTTTTTTTATATTTTACAAGAAAATGCTCGAAAAAAAGCTATGTTAAATTACAGCGAAAAAGTAGTGGCTGAAAAATATTTTTCAAAATATTCATAAATTATTCTTTGCCTTCTGCGGCATTTTCTTTTTGTTTGGTTGGAGCAATAATTTCCGTTTTTTCAAAAGTTTCTAATAAAACATCGGTCAAAAAAAATAATTTTTCTGATTTATGTTTTTTAAAAATTTGATTTTTTTCTTCGTCTAAATTACTTTGTGCTTGTGCTATAATATTTTGAATATCCGCTTCCCATTGTGTTATTTTTGGTTTTAATTTGATTAGATTTCCTTTCCAAACATTGTTATATTTTTCGGCTAATTTATCAGCTTCCTGCCAATGTAAGAAATCATTTTTTTGTAAACTATCCCAAATTTCCATGATATTAGGTACATTTTTACCATCTAATTTTATCCATTTTTGTTTTTCTGCTTGTTGTTTTTTTCTATTTTCTGAAAGAATTATCCATTTTTTATAATCTTCTTTTGAAAATTTTTTTAGCAATTCATTTCTTTCTTGTTTTAAAATTGGATAAATATTTTCTTCTGAATATTGGTTTACTTTTTGGATAATAAACACACTTATTTCATTATTTTTTTGTCCAAAAATAAAAAAAAATTGATTATAAAAAACAAAAAAAACGACTAATTTTTTCCACATAATCTTTAATTTTAAGAAAAATCTACTGCAAATATAGAAATAAAAATAAATAAATAGGTTAAAAACTACTAAAATAATTTTTCAAATCATTTTTTATGACTATTTTTGTGTTCCAAATAATCGTATATGTTTTCTTTTAAAACCTTATTTTTTGTCCTTATTTTTATTGTTTTGCTTGTTTTGAATTTATGTATAGGCACAATAAACATTCCATTTTTGTCTTTTTTATCTATTTTTTATCAAGGAACTACGGGCAATGCTGATTTTGATATTTTATTACTCGAATTTCGTTTGCCAAGAGTTCTTGGAGCGATTGCGGCGGGTGCAAGTTTGGCGGTTGCAGGAGTTTTGATGCAAACTTGGTTTCGGAACATATTGGCAGAGCCATCAATTTTGGGCATTACAGCGGGAGGAAGTTTGGGTGTAGCTGTATTGACTTTGGGAAGTGGTTGGGGAATTTGGGTAAGTTGGGATTTATTAGGAAGTATCGGAATTAGTATTGCTTCTATTATTGGTGCCGCATTGGTTTTGGGCATACTTTCGTTGTTTTATTTGTATTTTAGACAAGGAAATTTATTGCTTTTGGTTGGTATTTTATTGGGACAATTGATAATGGCGATAGTTGGGATTTGGCAATATTTTAGCCATCCTGAAAAAGTACAAGAATATTTGAGGTGGACAATGGGAAGTTTAGATGGACTGACATTGATGCAGTCTTTTACTTTGTTAATATTGGCTTTTGTGGGTGTAATTGGCAGTTTTATCAAATCAAAAATGTTGAATATTTGGTATTTGGGCGATGATTATGCACAAAGTTTAGGGTATGCAACTCGTAAAGATAAAATGCTCATTTTGTTATTGGTTAGTTGTTTGGCGGGTGGTGTAACGGCATTTTGTGGTCCGATTGGTTTTGTAGGAATTATGGTTCCTCATTTGATTCGTTATTTTTATCAAACAGCACAACATCAAATTTTATTGCCTTATTCTGCATTTTTGGGTAGTATTTTGTTACTTTTTTGTGGTGGAATTTCTCATTGGATAAATATTTCTTTGCCAATCAATGCCATTACTGCTATTTTAGGTATTCCGATTAGCCTTTGGATTTTGATTAATAAAAAGTAGTTTGTTTGTTTTTTCGTTCTAAAAATCAAGCATAATTTTTTCTATCTCTTCTTTTGCTTGTTTTCGCAATTCAAAAGAATGACGAACTTTCTCGCTAATTTCTTGCAAAGTTTTTTCTTCGGGTAAATACACCAAAATTCTACCTAAATCAAAATCAGAAATATTAGGAATTGCTGCACCTGTTCGGTACATAAAAACTTGGTTTAAAAACATTTCTGAACGCAAATAATACAATAAATAATATAAATCTACTTTACAATTTCGCAAAATACGAAAACCATTGGTGCAAATATTCCCTTCGTAATCTTTCTGTATCTATTTAGGTAGTAAAAATACTAATATTTGGCTTTTTTACATTTTACAAAAATTATATTTCATTTAATTTTATTTTTTAAAATATTATTTGGTGAAAATTTAAATAGAATTTTATTTCAAATATATTATTTTTTAAAAATATTATGTTAAAAAAATATAAAAACTTATCTTTTATTCTAAATCAACTACCTAAATTGATACGTCTTTTTAATGCCTGCTGTGCAGAAAGTCCATCATTGGCATAAATGCTGTTGTGGATTTCAGAGAAGGTGCTGGATAAAAACTGTTGCATAAGGTATTTTTTTGCAAATATAAAATATTTTTTAAATTATTCCATTTTGGCATATCATTTTAACATATTTAATATTGCATAATGGAATAAAAATATGGCAAAGACAATCTACTCAAAAAGACGTAATTTTTTATCTGCTCGTTTGATAGAGGCAAGAGAAACCACAGGACTTACACAAGCACAAGTCGCTGAAAGTGGCATTATTTCTCAAACTGAACTTTCTAAAATAGAAAATGGACAACGTAGAGTAGAATTTTTATTGCTTTTGGACTTGGCAGAACTTTATTCTCAGAAAATAGAGTTTTTTGTACCACCAAAAGAATAGCAGAAATGGAAGAAAATAACCGCAAAAATCACCCAAAATTTACTGAATATCAGGAATTTATTGTTTCTCACCCTAATTATGCAGGTTTGCAATTCAAACGTAAAGAGAACAACAATATTGTTTGGGTTGCACCAAAAGTAACAAGTGATGGAAAATTACGAGATATTTGGTGGCAAAACCAAGCAAAAAAATTAGGAATTGAAATAAAAGCAGGTTTTTATGTAAAAATCGCTGTTACTATTCACCCAACAAAACTGCATACTTGCCAAATTTGTGGGAAAAGTTTGAGTATTTTCTACGTCTATCCTAATTCCAACACACTCAAGAAAATAAATCAAACATTTGAAACTGACTTTCAGCCTTTTGAAAAGACCATTTTTGAAATTATTGATACCATTTCCAATAAATTAGAAGCGTGGAAAAATATTTTTAATCTCAACAAAAATACAGAAGTAACTGATTATCAATTACTTAAAGATTGGATACAGAAAGAGCAAGTTGATACAAGTTCAAAATCATTTTTCTCATCCGGTGTAATGAGTAATGCTCCTGATAGATTTGATGGTTTTCATTCTGACGGAAATTGCTGTCGTTCAAAATCGGATAAAGGGCGAAGCAAAGAAAATTTGCAACGCTACGGTCAAGACCGAAGAGTGTATGAAAATTGGGCTGACGGTGATTGGAAACAAGCAGACAGATTAATGTCTATGTTTCGAAAATTTGGACTAAGTGCTGACCATATCGGACCCATTTCATTAGGTTTTTGCCACAGACCAAAGTTTCACCCACTGACAAGAGAGGAAAATTCGGCTAAAAATAATCGTATGTCTTTTTCAGATATGCAGGTTTTGATTGCGGACGAAAAAAATGGTGAGCAAGTTGTTTCTTGGCACTCAAAATATATTTGGGACAAATTAAAAAACAAGGTAAAAAATGATAATGACGCACTAAAATTGAGTAAATTAATGCGTTTGAACTTGCATTGGGTTTTGATGGTTTTCGCTATGATTGATGAGAAGGGTTTTAGAGATTTTTTGATGCAATTTCTCAATTTGGACTATTCAAATTACGATTACAAATTTCCTGATTTTCAACTTGATGGCACATTTACAAAAATTATAAAAACGGACAAAAAAGGCAAAAATCAAGAAAATAATAAAGAAAGATATGTTAGAGTTGCTTTTGAGAGTTTGGAAGAGTACAAAAATAAAGAAAACAGACGAGTAACAGAATGGGAAAATGAAAATATAGATAACTTTCTAAAACAACTGTTTGAATTTTTGGAACAAAAAAATAATAGCAAAGCCAAAGAAAAGTTACACGAAATTTTACAACTTTTAGCACAAGAAATTACACAAAATTGGGAAAAAGAGATGGTATATTTGAAGGAATAATAGTTTTTACAAATTGATTTTCGGATTTTACTAAATAATAAAATTCTTGAAAATCAATTTCATTCATCATTAATTTTTCATAAGCAGAAGTTGCCAAATAATTAGTTTCCATTTCAAAAACTCCTTCACCTGTTTGCAGATGAGGTAAGCCATAAATTGCTTGTTTTACATTTATGGGTTTAGGTAAATTTTCCTGACTATCTGAAAATAGAACCTTTGGGGGTTTGATTTTTACGTTTTTCAGGCTTCCAATAATAAAAATTCTACGCCTTTTTTGTGGAACTCCATAATCTTCTGCATTGAGTTTTAAAGGGCTATTTACGTGATAACCTATCTCGCTAAAAACTTCTGCAATTTCTTTCACAACTTGCCCATTTCGCATAGTCAAAATTCCTGTAACATTTTCAATTACAAAAAATTCAGGTCTTACATCTCTTACAATTTCAAAAAAATCTTTAAATAATTGATTGCGAGTATCTTCGGGATTTCGCCAACCTGCATAAGAAAAACCTTGACAAGGTGGTCCTCCAACTATTAAACCTACTTTTTTAAAATTTGCAATAGATTTTATTTTATCCTTTACTTCATTTTTAGTAATATCATCAGTAATTAAGAAATCTTGATTGTTTTCGGAATGATTTTTCTTAAAAGTTTCAAAATAATTTTTCTCAATTTCTAAAGCCCCTAATAATTCAAAATTTTCCATTCCAAAACCTGCTGACATTCCGCCTGCCCCTGCAAACAAATCTATATAGGTTTTATTTTCTAAATGTGGTGCTAAATTTTCCGCTATTGCCCTTGCTAAAAGTGGCGGAACCGCATTGCCAATTTGTTTATATTGTGAAGTTTTTGTACCCAAAAAGACATAATTATCAGGAAATGACTGTAATCTTGCCCCTTCTCGTGTGGAAATCATACGTTGTTGTTCAGGGTGTAAATTAGAACTGTTGCCTAAACGATTAAAATAAGTTGTTATCGTAAAAGCAGGTTTTCCCCATTCCAAACGACCATAATAAGTAGTTCTGCCTCCGTTTCTACGAATTTGCACCAACCTTTGTGAAGGGATATTTTCAGGTATATTTTTCCAGTTTCCCCCTGCGGGTATGTGTTGTACCATTTCCCACTCTAATTTACTCAATACAGGGGCAATATGATTGTATAATTTCATAAATAACTTTCTATTTCGTTTTTCGGAAAAAAAGGTTGCAAAATATACAAAATCTCGGTTTCATTTAATTGATATTGTTTAGCAATCTCTATATTATTCTTCAATTCATTGCCATTGATAGAAGTAGAAAATTGTGTAAAATCTATCAAAGGTAATTCATCTAATTCATAGTTGTTAATATGATTGTTGGTGCTTGTAACCTTAAAACGCCAATTTAATAAATAAGAATTTAGTAAAATTTGTAGATTTTTCATTTGAGATAAATCATTGATAGTCAAGTAATTACAAGAATTTGCTAAAATATCATTTTCCTCGCAAGGCAGAAATTTTAGTCGCTTTGCAATATCTATATTAGAGATTTGCTGACAAACTAAACGGACTTTTTGGAAATCATAACGCAAAAATTCTTGTGATTTTGATTTTTTAAATTCTTCTATTTTTACAAATTCGTTTTGCTTTTCATAATCAATTTGCACACAATTTATCATATTTCCACGCACCAAACGAAAGTCTGTTTTTTGGCTTGTTATAAGATTTTTGAATTGCAATAAATCAAATTCGCCACGTCTATTTCTAAGATTTTTAAACTCTTTCAGTTTTTTGAATTGGTTTAATTTTTTCAAAATCCCCCAGCCAATTTCTTGCATTTGAGGAATTTCTAAATTTTCAGAAAAGGTATTTTTGATTAAATTGTATGGAATTTGAAAAGTATTTTCCGAAATTTTTATTTCAATATCTTGTGTCTTATTTCCTTTTGAAATATAAAAAATAGCAGTTGCTTGTGATACATTTTCAAAAAATCTTTCATTTTCCGCATAAAAATCTACTTTTCTTAGTTGATTTTGTCCTAAAATAAATTTACGCAATTTTACAGAAGAAACATCGCCAAAAAGTGTAGAAGGGCAAATAACACCTATTTCGCCCTTGTTTTTTGTAAGTTTTAGCATCATCTCAATAGAAAGTTTGTAATAATTTAACATTCCTTCAATTGAATAATTATAAACACCAGAATTACGAAAATATTGTAATTCTGAATTATTTTTTTCAGTCAAAAATTCATAATATTTTTTATAAAAAACATCTTTTAAATTGTTTTGATTGATTTTCAACAAGAAATAAGGCGGATTAGAAATTATAACATCAAAACCACCTTGTTTCATTATGTATGAAAAGTCATTTTGTAAATCTAAATAATTATTTTCTTCGAAATTTAAACCATTTTTAATCATCAACATATTACGTTGAATAATATTTTGGTTGATAAGTTCTAAATATTCAAAGCCTACTTCACACAAAACTTTAATTTTTAGAATAGTTAAAGCAATTTCATTGCTATCAATAGCATATAAATTTTTAATTATTTCAGTTTTAGGAATATCAAAATTTTTATTTAGAATTTGAAAAGCAGCCCAATAAAAACGACCTGTTCCACAGCCAAAATCTAAGATTTGTAAATCTTTTGCTTCTACGCCTTGCGAAACTTTATTTTGAATAGTTTGCAAAGTTATTTCTTTGGCTATTTCAGGTTGCGTATAAACTGAGCCTGTTTCTTTGAGATTAATTTTAGAAGCAACTCTTTTAAGTTTTCCATTTTGATAGACAAATTCGGAATTTAAAAAGTTGATATGTAGATTTTCCAATATTTCTGCAAAATCATTTTTTTCTAAATTTATAAGTAGTTCATTATCAAATATTTGCTTTGGTAAAAAATCAAAAATATAGATTTTAAAATGTGAATTTTCAGTTTTAAAAAAATGTAAGAAAGCAAAATTTACTAAACTTTGTATTAAAAATTGATGTGCTAAAACCGTAGCATTAAACTTATCTTTGCGAATAAGATTATATTGTATCAGTTCTTTTTCTGTAAAAATTTCATTAGTAGGGTTTTTACTTGTGATTTCAAGCAAAAACTCACGCATTAAATTTTCTTCATAAAAAAGAAGTAGGTTAAATAGATTTTCATTTTTCATACTGCAAATATATTCCAAAAAGGAATAGCAATCAAATTTATTTTTAATTTTGATACAAATGTTCAAGCGAAGTAGGTAAACTATCCATAAATGAAAAAATGACTGCGGGTTTTTCTTTAATACGCAAAACCTCATAACCTACATTTTCCAAGTAATTTTTTAGCAAAAGTTCGCTAATTGCACCTGTGATGTATCCGTTAGCACTTGGACTGCTTCGCAAAGCCTGTAAAAATACTTCTATTGTTACACCAAAGCGTATTTCTATGAATGATTTTAAATCTTCTTCCATTTTTGATTGGGTAAAGTGAGTGTTTTTTCCAAATCACGCACAACTCATAAATATACGCGACTCGCATATATCGCAATACAAAAATAAGTAAATCTTTTATAATTACCCAATATTCTTCAAAATAATTTTTAACATATTGAAAATTAGCAATTGATTTTTTTGTATTGTAAAAAAACAACTATTTTTTTAAAAAAATATTTCAAAAAATATTTGTTATTTGTTTATTTTTTAACTACATTTGTGGAAAAATAAAACAATTTATATGAAACTCCTTTTTTCTGTAAAACAATTAGGCAAAAAACGTCCATTTATTCAATACAAAAGCATTGATGTTCCACTATTGCCCAAGCAACCCAATACACTCAAAGACCTGCTCACAGAGGTTGTAATCCAACAAGTAACAGAATTTAATCAAAAAATTGAGGACGCAAAAAATGAAAAAAATCTTTTTACTTTTTTTGAAGAATATGAATTACAAGAAGAAGCACAAACAGGAAAGGTGCGGTTTGGGGCAATTTATAATGACAAAAAAGCAAATTTGGATAAGGCAATAGAAACCGTTTTGCTCGCTTTTTTTGATGGATTGATTGCAGTATTTGTGGAAGGAAACCAAATCCAAAAACTTGATGATAAGGTTCTTTTGGAAGAAAATACACGCATAACTTTTGTGAGATTTACTTTTTTGGTGGGACAATAAAAATAAATAACAAAATATAATTCTTAATTTTTATAACACATTTTTATACTATTTTTCAAAAACTTTCACAAAATAAATAATGGATATTTACGAATTTCTAAAAACAAAAGAAAAATCTGCAAAAACAAAAAAATATACGATTGCAGAGGATTTTCGCCACGAATTGCAAGCATTTCAACAGCAAAAAGATTATACAAAATTATCCGAAAAAAGCATTACGCTTGGGCTTTTGCTACTCAATGGCATACCCGAATTACGCGAGGACGAAAAACATACAAATACACAAATTCATATTACCAAACACACAAAAGCATACACAAAAGCAAAAAAAATATTGGGTAATGTGCCTATTTCTGCCAACACTTGGACAGCACACAACGACCTTTGGGCGTATTTTTTTGGGGAAAGTATCGGAAAATATATCGCTGGTGCATGTGAATTGTTTAAAACCGCTCCTTATCAAGAGGGGTATTATCGCAGGTCGTTTGTAGCCCCAAATATGCACGATTTGTGTTTTGAAAAACAATTAACTTTTTTGAGTAATTGTGTGCATTATCTTACATACAACTTAACTATGTCAGAATACGCCATTTATAGCAATCAAACTTATGCCTATTATTTGAATATGGAGTATATTTGGGCAAGTGCTATCAATGCAGGCGACAAAGCGTTTTTTGAGTTGATGCTGGATATTGCTTATAACCGCCACGAAACCGCCAAAGTGAGCCAAAAAATCATAAAAGCAATGCTACTTTCTAATAATGTGGAAGCGTGGGAAGCAATCGTAAAATTGTTGCTCGCTGCACAAAGACAAGAAGGATTAAGGCAAACGATTTTGGAATGTTTGGACGAAACCAATTTAGGGGCAATGAAAATGCTCATAAAGGTAATTTTAGACGAAAAACTTACTCGCTTTTCTTCCGTAGTGCGTGCCTTAGATGTGTGGGCGGGCTTGGGTTGGGAGGCACAAAAAGAAAGTACAATTATTCGTTTTATGGAATTTGCGTATCAGTTTTTGGAAAATCCAAACCTTATCACAGAGGCAATCAAAAGCAAAGATAATGCAGAAGTTTATATGGCACTTTGGGCAAAAGGCGTGCATAATATAGAAGAATGTTATCCTTTGATTGATGAACTTTTGGCAGGAAACGACTATGAAAAAATGATTTTAGGGCTGTATTTTGTTGGTTTGATTGGTTTTCCAGAAGTACAAGTACATTATTTTGAAAAAATATTAAAACGACCAGATGCAGTAGAAAATTTGGCGGTATTAGCACAAACTTTGACTTTATTTCAACTCATAGAAGAGCATTATACGCAAGAAAAAAGGTTTGAATTGTTTGATATTTTAGAAAAAACATTGCCAAAAGTTCCTGAAAAAGAGCAAAAATTTGAGGGAAAAGTTTTTTCTTGGCTTAATTTTTCTATCCAAAAATCAAATGTATTGGGCATAATGGTTTTCTTACTTGATTTTAAAAATGAGGAGGAATGGGACAAAATTTTGACTTATTTTGATAAAATGGACGCAAACCTTAGAAGTCAAGTTACTTATTTGATTTTGCCAAGCGAACATTACCAAAATTATTATGACAATGCGGTCATCAAACCTATCACCCAAAAACAAAGAGATTTTGCCCTTAGTGTGCTAAAAGACCGCTCTACAAGTGTGCGTGATGTGGCAATGAAGGTGCTGGTGGAGGCAAAAATGAATTTGGACGAGATACCTGTTTTTTTGGAAATGCTCACCAAAAAAAGCACCGAAGTTCGCAAAACGGTGATAAATATGTTTTTGAAATTGGAAAAAAATATATTGATGGATATTATCCAAAGATTACTCCTTGCTAATACTGAACAACGATTGGCAGGCTTGGATTTGCTTATTCAAACCAAAGAAAATGCGTATTTAGAAACAGATTGGATTATGGAAACAACCAAAAATTTTGTAGAAAGTCCAAAAACTACCCAACAAGAAAAACTAATCGCAGACAAACTTTTGAACACAGAAATTGATGTATTGGCTTTCAAACAAGAAAATGGTTTTGGTTTATTTAACCCAAAAATCATTACTTTGTCCCCAAAACCAACGCTATCAACGGATAACGATTATGTAATCAAAACCAAAGAAAATATTTTTGGGCTTAGTCAAACCCCTGAAAAAATCAATAAAGCATTATCTGCTTTGGCAAAACTGATTATAAAACACAAAGAACACGAATATACGTTTGAAAATTGGGATAAAACCAAAAATACTGACCTTTTGGGCAATTATTTTAGACCTTCGGTATATGATGTGTCTGGATTAAGCCCACAAAAACAATTTGAAACCTATCCTTTGCACGAGGTTTGGAAACAATGGGCAGAAGACCACAAAATTACGCCATTGGATATTATGCTTATCAATTTGGGCATCAATCAAGCCACTTTTGAAGAAGAATTAGCAGAGGAATTGGCTCAAAATGACGAGGAAAACGAGGAGGAAAATAACGAAATAGAAAACGAGGAACAGGAAAATGAAAGCAAACAAATTGATGATAATTTGAACAATGTGCTTATGAGTTTGGGCATCAATCCCGAAAATTCTGCGGAAGAATTATCACAAGAATTGTCAGAAAATAACGAGGAATACACAGAAACAAATAACAATCAAGGTACGCACACGCAAGCACAGGCGACTGAGTGGTTGGATTCTATCAATCAAAAATTAGAAAAATGGTTTTTTGTGCCAAAAATTCCAAAAAATATTACCAAAGATGCTTGGTATAATCCTGTGAAAATGATTATGGAAATTTTGCCTTTGCAATTTCCTTATCCTCAAAAAAAATCATTTTTAGATGGATTTTTCAAACATTTGTATTATCAACTTTCCGAAGAAGATACACAAATGTACGTCAAAATCATCAACAATTATTGGTACAATAACGAATACACGTGGCGAAGTTCTCCTTTTATTGCCACCGTTTATAACGATTATACAAAAGAAATCGCACATATAAATCTTAATAATTATGAAGATGAAGATAAAAGTGTTATGAAAGAATTATCTGATGAAGAATTTATTGATTTTTGGCATTTAGAAAATTGGTATTTTCAAAGTTTGCCTATACAATATGAAAGAAAAGATGATTTAAAACCTCAATTTCATCATTATTTGAGGGCTTTTCAACTCAATTTAATTGAAAAAAATGAACTATTTGCACAACTAATGACCACTAATGGCATCAGTGCCATCACCCAAACCCCCAAAAAAGAAGGAGATTATGATATTTTGAAACAATATCCTTTCTTAACCGAATTTGTGGATATTTGTAGAAATCGTATTTTGGAAATAGAACTCAAAAGGGCTGATACAGATACCGCAGTTTCACATTTGGCAAGTTCATTGACAGAAATTTATGGCTTGGATTATCTTTTACAAATCATTGTAGGATTGGGTAGTGATAAAAATATCATCAGCACCTATGGTTGTAGTTATTTGTTGAAAAGGTGTTTTATGAAAAAAGATGAAAACCAAGAAACCTTTAACCAAAAAATAAAAACCATTCAAGTTTCCCAAAAAAGGTTGATAGAAGTGGCATTGTACGCACCTTATTGGGCAAAATATATCCAAACTTATTTGTTTTGGGAAAATATGGAAAGTGCTATTTGGTGGCTTCACGCACACACAAACGGGTATCACTCCGCAGAAACCGAAACCGAAATCGCCAAATATTCTAAAATTGAAATCACAGAATTTAAAGATGGGGCAGTGGATACAAAATGGTTTCAAGAAATCTACAACACATTGAGCGCAGACAAATGGAAACTTTTGTATGATGGAGCAAAATACATTTCAGATGGCAATGGACACACAAGGGCAAAACTTTATGCTGATGTGATTTTGGGCAATCTTTCCTTAGATGAAGTTCATAAAAGGGTGATAGACAAACGCAACCAAGATTATTTGCGTGTGTATGGTTTGGTGGCTTTGGACGAAAAAGAGGCAGAAAAAGACACTTTAAATCGTTATCAATATTTGCAAAAATTCAAAAAAGAAAGCAAAAAATTTGGAGCGCAAAGGCAAGCAAGCGAAGGTTTAGCGGTGAGAATTTCTATGGACAATCTCGCCCGAAATGCTGGTTTTCCTGACCCAATGCGTCTGACTTGGGCAATGGAAACAGAGGAAGCAATAGACATCATCAACAAAGCAAAAGCAGTAGAATTTGGCGAAATAATGATAAGTTTGGTGATAGATGAAGACGGAAAATCGTCTTTGGAATGTTTTAAAGCAGGAAAATCATTAAAATCAATTCCTGCAAACCTAACCAAAAACGAAGAAATTATAGCACTCAAAGCCTTCAACACCACTTTACAAGAGCAATACAAACGCACCCGCAAAAGTTTGGAAACTGCTATGATTGCAGGTGATGAATTTACGATTTCAGAAATACAAAATTTGATGCGACACCCTGTTGTATCGCCAATGCTCAAAAAATTGGTGTTAAAATCGGATAATCAAATTGGTTTTTGGGAAAATGGAAAATTGATAACGCCTAATGGCAACGAAAATTTACCTAAAAACGCTGTGCAAATTGCTCATTGTACTGATTTGTTTGCAAGCAAAGAATGGGGAAGTTATCAAAAATATTGTTTTGAAAAAGAAATAAAACAACCTTTCAAACAAATATTCAGGGAATTGTATGTACCTACCGCAGACGAATTGCAAGAAAATGCACTTTCAAGACGCTACGCAGGGCATCAAGTTCAACCTAAAAAAACGATTGCATTGCTCAAATCGCAAGGTTGGACGGTCAATTATGAAGAAGGTTTGCAAAAAGTATTTCACAAAGAAGGTTTTATTGCCAAAATATATGCGATGGCAGATTGGTTCACACCTTCTGATGTAGAAAGCCCAACACTTGAAACCATTGAGATAATAGACCGCAAAACGTGGCAAAATGTACCTTTTAGCGAAATCAATCCGCGTATTTTTTCAGAAATTATGCGTGATGTGGATTTGGTTGTAAGCGTGGCACACGTAGGAGATGTAGATGTGGAGGCAAGCCAGTCGAGCATTGAGTTGCGAACTGCGATTGTGCATGAAACATTGCAACTATTCAAAATTACAAATGTAGAACTCAAAGGCACACACGCCCTTATCAAAGGCACAAAAAACGAATATTCAGTACATTTGGGGAGTGCAATTGCTAAAAAAGTTTTAGGTAGTTCGCTTATGATTTTGCCTGTTCATTCGCAACACAGGGGCAAAATGTTTTTACCATTTTTGGACGAAGACCCGCGCACTGCTGAACTTGTATCAAAAATTATTCTTTTGGCAAAAGATAATGAAATACAAGACCCTACGATTTTGGTGCAATTAGGATAATCGCTTTTTTTAATGAAAACAGCTAAATTATAGAGATTTGGCTGTTTTTTTTTATTGTGTTTTTCTAATTTTTCTGTACTATTTGTGATTGTATTTCTTACAAAAGTATGTATTTTTTTGAGCAAAACAAATATTTATCAAATAAAAAATATCTGTAAAATAAATATCTTTTCTATTCTTTGAGTGTTGAAGTTTGGTGATTTCTATTTGATATAAAACACAGTTTTTTTACTTAGATTTCTCACCAATATCTTTTTTATTTACAGACTTAAATCAGTTGGCGGTTGAAACTATATCAACTAAATTATTTTTGTTTGATATTTTGTCGCCAATTATCATATAATTTTTGAAAAAAACTACCGCATAATCCAGCAATAATAATCCCAACTAAAAAATATATTCTATCATTTTTAGACTTTGGACAAAAATACAATGGTGTGCAAAATGATTACAAAAATTTTATATATTTTTTACATTTTTGAGGGCTTTTTTAAGGATTATTTGA
>RDXZ01000256.1 GCA_004293265.1 Bacteroidota bacterium
GAGACTTCTATTAATACAGAGGCACAAGTTTCCGCTGCGCTCAAACTTGCGCCAGTTTTACTTTTTTTTATTTTTTTTGGAAATACTTAAACCAGTTGGGGTAAAAAAGTATTTAAAAAATTCGTTTTAATCCATAAAACCTGCCTTGTCTGCGTGCTTTTTTGAAGATACAAGACTATATTTTCATTGTCCTATTATTTATATTTGAAATAAAAAGCAATATTTTTGAAGTAATTGAAATATCAATTTATCTGAAAAAAAAATGGCTTTAACATCTTTTAACTTTTTTTAACGGGGCTTTAACCTCAACCTATTTAAAAGATATATAACTTTGCATTGTTAAAATTTTTAAAACTCTAAATTATATATAACCATGAAAAATCTTTTTTTTATTCCTTTTTTGATTTTGGCTTTAATCCTTGGATTATTTAGCCAAAAAAGTTTCGCACAAGAAACAAAATCTGAAAAAAAATCATCTAAAAAAATCAAAATTAAAATCAAAACCAATAATAATGGTGAAGAGAAAAATTTTGAGTGGAGCGGCAAAGACAATGAAGAAATGCCCGAAGATGTCAAAAAACAACTTAATGAGTTAAAACTTGATGGCGATATTAAAAATATCGATATCGATATGGGAAACGACTCAAAAATTATTTTAAAAAATTTTAAAGGCAATGTAGGCGAAAATTTTGATAAAAATATTAGAATTGATATGGAAAACTTATCAAAAGATTTAGAAAAACAATTGGGAAGTTTAAAATTTGAAACAGAAAATTTATCTTTTTTGTGCGACTCAATGCAAAAAAATTGTAAAATTAAAATCTTTGGAAATATGGACGGCTTCAAAGGTTTTGATAATATGGAGTTTTTTGAAAATAATGATAACCTCAAAGAAGGAACTACCGAAAAAACAAAAGAAATTGATTTGGGGGACGGAAAAAAAGCAACAATCACCACAAAAAGAACTGTGGTCATCAAAAAAGATAAAAAAAGTAAAAAGCAAAACATAGAAAATACATTAGAAGCAGAAAATATCAATGTTTTTCCTAATCCAAATGATGGAAATTTTACTTTGGAAATGGATAAAAAAGATAAATCAAATGCTAAAATTTCTGTGATAAATCCTAATGGAAAAATTATTTTTGAAAATACTTTGAAAAATGTAGTAGGTAAATATTCACAAAAAATAAATTTACCAGAAACCTTAGCAGGTATGTATATTTTGAAAGTTGAGCAAAATGGTAAAATTATCACAAAAAAAATAATTGTAGAATAATTTTAAAAAACCAACTGGTCTTAGCCTAAGACCAGTTTTTTTTTTATATAAATCTTAGAAGAACCATATAATTTTGATTATTTAATACTCAAAATACATTCAAAGCAAAAACAAACATATAATAAATGTATAAAAAAGTCTAAATAAATAAAAAAAACTTTGTATAAATATTTGGAACTTTAATATAAAAAAATGATATTTGCACCTCATAAAATAAAAAATATTAAAAAATAATAAAAATATTTTACCTTTTTATGTAAATTTGTATAAAGAGTACGTTATATAAATATATTAAAAGTTCAAATCTATCGTTTTAATATAAAAAACTTAATAAAAAAAATCTATGATAGTTCTTCATTTTATATTGTCGTTTTTTGTTGCTTTCATGAATCCAACAAACCCAAACCCAACAAAAACGATGGGTTGCGATGCCAAAGTTTATAAAGATAAATGCATCAAAGACATGCCCGAAGGCTTTACTTTTCTAAAAAGTTATACACTTGATGGACAAAGTGGAAGCAAAAAAGAAATTGAATTTTCTTATATTATGAGTAAGGGTGGTAAGTATATGATACAAATCGCCAGCGGTCATCCGCAAAACAAAGGCGTATTTGTTACCATTATGGACTCTAATCGTAAAGAAATCACAGGGGCAACAAGTTATCAAAAAGGAAAATACTATCCGGGTATTCAATATGTTTGTACTGCCACAGGTATTTATTATCTAAAATTCAAATATAATAACGAAGCGAGTGCTTTTTGTGCAGGCGCAGTATTGAGTTTGCGTAGATAAAATATTATTTCAAAGAAATAAACCAAAAATCTTATATTTATCTGATAAATATAAGATTTTTAGTTTATAGCTATTTGAGTGTGTTATTTATTTTTTGATAATAAAAATTTTATTTTTATTATGAACTTTTATAACCAAAATAATCGTTATATAAATAAAAATAAAATATGGAAAATAAAAAAGAAAATAACACTGAAGATAGTACTTGGTTTAATTTTTTTGTCAATACTTTTTCAAACGTACAAAGTACCACTGAGGGATTTCAACAAGTATTAGAAAAATTAAAAAAAGACCAATTCATCGCTTGGGAAGAATGGAATAAATTTTATGAAGCATTTGTAACACAAACCAAAGATAAAAAAACAGAAATAGAAGGACAACTAACAAAAATATTTGAAAGAATCGCTCAAAACCTTAATTTTGTTACAAAACAAGAATTTGAAGAACTCAAAAAAAGAGTCAATGACTTAGAAAATAAATAAACATTTCTTGTAATAAAACGTTATATTATCAGTATATAATTTAAAAAAATCTAAAAAATTAAAAGGTTTTCAAACAAAAATCATAAAATTATAAATATATGAAAAGTATCATTTGGATTTGGCTCATTATGCTCATTACTTGGTTAAGTAGTTGTAGCACTTCTCAAACTCTTACAAAAGGTGGAATACCCGAAGAAGAAATTGATGATATTTATTTTGCCCGAAAAGATAGGGTTATTTTGACAACAAGGCTCGATGCCGAAAGAAAAGCAGAAGCAGATGCCCAAAGGAAAGTTGATGAAGAAGAAGCGGCAAGGCAAAAAAACGAAATGAGTTTTAATAATAACCCTGATAATCAAAACAATCAAGGCGGATTTAATGCTAATCCTGACTATGCACAAGGTTATTTTGATAGAAATCGTGTCGCTAACAATAATTATACCCCTTATTATAACCAAAGTAACCATAATAATAACATGGGCTACTATAATAATAATAACAATTGGAACAACAATAATTGGAACAACAATAATTGGAATAATAACAATTGGAACAATGGTAATGGTGATAGAAATTGGAATAATGCTGGCTGGGGAAATAATTGGAATAATAATGGTTGGAACAACAACGGCTGGAATAATGGTTGGGGGAATAATTGGAACAATAACGGCTGGGGAAATAATGGTTGGGGTAACAATGGCTGGAACAATAATTATTATGGAAATGGTTGGGGGAAT
>RDXZ01000046.1 GCA_004293265.1 Bacteroidota bacterium
ACAAAAAAGAAATCGTTGACGGTGGTTTCCAAATTTTAGAAGATTGGGCGCATAATGTTACTTTTGACGGCAAAGAAATTGATGCTGAAAGAGGAATTATTATGGAAGAATGGAGAAGTAGAGGCGGGCTTCCTGAAAGAGTTCAAAAAGCAACCTTGCCAAAAATATTCAAAGGCTCACGTTATATTGACAGAGTGCCTATTGGCGACACAGGTATTATCAAAAATTTTAAACATGATGTTATCAGACGTTTTTATAAAGATTGGTATAGACCTGATTTGATGGGTGTAATGGTAGTAGGTGATATTGATATAGATGAAATGGAGAAAAAAATTAAATTCCATTTTGGTAGAATTGCTCCAAGCAAAAACCCTCGCAAACGCGAAACTTATGATATTCCTGACCACAAAACTACTGAAATTGCTATTTTTGCAGACAAAGAACAAGCCTTTGGACAAGTGCAATTGTTATACAAAAAAGACGGCAATAAAATGAAAACTTTGGGAGATTATCGCCAAAAACTTGTCTATGATTTATATAACACAATGTTAAACGACCGATTAGAAGAACTAACAAAATTAGAAAATGCTCCTTTTATGGGTGGTTTTGCTTTTTATGGTCAAGTTGGAATTGGTTTCAAAAACGCCTATCAATCTTTTGCACAAGTAAGCGAAAGTGGTGCTTTGAAAGGTTTGACAACTTTGTTGTTAGAAAATAAAAGAGCATTGCAATTTGGATTTACAGAAGGCGAGTTTGAAAGAGCAAAGAAAAATATGCTTTCTCAATATGAAAGTCAATATAACGAAAGAAACAAAACTTCGAGCGGTCGTTATGTAAGCGAATATGTGCAACACTTTTTAGAAGAAGAGCCATCACCGGGCATCGAATTTGAATATGAGTTTATAAAAAATATATTACCTTCTATTCAATTGGCAGAAATAAATCCGTTAGCAAAAAAATGGATAACTAACGAAAATCGTGTGGTTTCTATTGTAATGCCCGAAAAAACAGGCGTAACTGTTCCTACCGAAAAAGATGTATTAGATGTGTTGGCAATGGTTGAAAAAACCGAAGTAAAACCTTATGAAGATAAATCTGTGAAAGAGCCTTTGATGGTACAAATGCCAACAAAAGGAAGTATCGTAGGCGAGAAAAAAATGCCTGAAATTGATGCCACAGAACTTACACTTTCAAATGGTGCAAAAGTAGTCTATAAAAAAACGAACTTCAAAGACGACCAAATTATTATGGGTGCTTTTGCAAAAGGTGGACATTCTTTGGCTCCTGATGCTGATTTCTTTTCTGCTTCTGCGGCAGACCAAGTGATTACAGAAGCAGGTTTGAGAGTGTTTTCTTCTACAGACTTGAAAAAAGTATTAACAGGAAAAAATGTAGAAGTAAGCCCTTTTATTGAAGAAATGAACCATGGAATGAGTGGTGAATCTTCTCCAAAAGATTTTGAAACAATGTTTCAATTGATGAATTTATATTTTACTGCCCCAAGAAAAGATGTTGCTTCTTTCAAATCTTTTACAGGAAAATACAAAGGAATGTTCAAAAATTTGAGCAATAATCCTAATTTTTATTATGCTGAAAAATTAGGTCAAATTATGTCACAAAACCACCCACGTTCTATTTCTGTTCCAAAAGCTGAGCATTTTGATAAAATTGACTTAGACAAAGCTTTTGAATTTTATAAAGCACGTTTTGCAAATGCGGCTAATTTTACTTTTACTTTTGTAGGTGCTTTTGATGAGGCACAATTAAAACAATTTGTAGAATTATACATCGCTTCATTGCCTGCAGATAAATCAAAACCTGCAGAACAAGGAAAAGATTTGGGCATCAGAGCGCCTAAAGGAAAAGTTACAGAATCTTTTAACAAAGGAAAAGACCCTAAAAGTCAAGTAATGATTTCTATTACAAATGAATTGAAAGACGAAAAAGACGCTTATTTTATTCGCTCTGCCACAGAGGTATTGGGTATCAAAGTTACCGAAAATTTGAGAGAAGACAAAGCTGGCGTATATAGCCCACGCGTTTCTCCTTCGTTCAAAAAAGAACCTATCAAAACGTATTCAATGAACGTTTCTTTCACATGCGCCCCTGAAAATGTAAAAAAATTAGTTGATGCAGTCTATGAAGAAATCGATAAATTGGCTAAAAATGGTCCTTCAAAAGAAGATTTAGACAAAGTAAAAGAAGCACAAAGACGTGATGTAGAAAAAAATAGCAAAGAAAATTTCTACTGGTCGACTGGTTTGCGTAGAATTTATTATGAAGGCTCAAAACCTGAATCATTGTTGGAAGCAAAAGTAAGAGAACGCATCGAAAAATTAAGTGAAAAAGACATCAAAAACGCAGCTAAAAAATATTTTGACTACAAAAAAACAAGCATCGTAGTTTCGATGATGCCTGAAAAAATAGAAGAAAAAGCATCTGAAAAAGGAGATGGTCAAAAAGCAGGCGGTAAAAATGACGGCAGTGTAACCGTAGAAAAAGTATTGGATAAATACATAGAAGCCATTGGTGGAAAAGCAAAAGTAGCGAGTATAAAATCATACTCTCAAAAAACTGATATCGATATGATGGGACAAACGATGTCGATTAAAATGTTGAGAAAAGAGGGCAAATTTGCAATTATACAATCTATGGCAGGAGCTGAATCAAAAACGGTAATTGCAAATGGAAAAGGATTTGCTATCTCACCTCGTGGTTCACAAGATTTATCTGCTGAAGAAGTAGAATTATTCAATCAACCTTTATTTATTGAATTAGACTATGTAAAAGCAGGTTTAAAGGCACAAATAGAAGCTACTGAAAAAGTAGATGGACGTGATGCACATAAAGTTGTTTTCAAAAAAGGTGATAAAACTATTAACACAAAATGGTATGATACTAACTCAGGGCTTGAATTAAAAAACTTAAACCAAATGGGTGAAACGTTTATCAAAGAATACCAAGAAATAAAAGGTATCAAATTCCCTAAAAAATCAGTTGTAAATGGTGGTGGAATGGAAATTCCGATGGAAACGATTGTTGATTATAACATTGAAATCCCTGATTCAGAATTTCAAAAATAATCTTTGGTAATTATCAAAATTATTCACAAAAAAAATAAACAACCAATTATCTAAAATATAAAATTATTTTGGAAAATTGGTTGTTTATAAATTTATTATCAATAGAGTTTTTAAAATGAAAGGCACAAATTGATAAAAAATATTAAAATCTTACGAAAAAAAAAGAAAAAATCCGTTTAAATCCGTAAAATCCGCGTTATCCGCGTGCAAAAAAAAATACTAATAAAAAAAATAATGCAAAGAACAGAACTCAAAGACGTAGGCGAATTTGGATTGATAGAACGCCTCAAAAAAAATATTAATTTACAAAATAAATCTACTATCAAAGGAATAGGCGATGATTGTGCGGTGATTGACAATGGTACTGATTTTTTTACCATTGTTTCTACTGATATGTTGATTGAAAAAATTCATTTTGATTTAAGTTATATGCCTTTGCGACATTTGGGTTATAAGGCAATAGCCGTCAATGTTTCTGATATTGCGGCTATGAATGGAATTCCTGAACAAATTACAGTAGGTTTGGCAATCAGCAATCGTTTTTCGATTGAGGCGATAGAAGAAATATACGCAGGAATGAAAATTGCTTGCGACAATTACAAAGTAGATTTGGTGGGTGGTGATACTACTTCTTCCATATCAGGTTTGATAATCTCGATAAGTGTGATTGGAAAAGTACAAAAAAATAAAATTACATATAGAAATACAGCCAAAAAAGACGATATTATTTGTGTAACGGGTGATTTGGGAGCGGCTTATATGGGCTTGCACGTGTTAGAAAGAGAAAAACAAGTCTATCAATCTAATCCTGAAATGCAGCCTGAACTGACAGGTTTTGATTATTTGTTACAAAGACAACTCAAACCAGAGGCAAGAATGGATTTTATCCACGAATTATCAGAAAAAAATATCGTCCCAACTTCAATGATTGATATTTCTGATGGCTTGGCTTCTGAGTTGTTTCATATATGCACGCAATCGGGTGTGGGTGCGTTGATTATGGAGGAAAATTTACCGATTGACCAACTGACTTATCAAACGGCGATTGATTTTCATATTGACCCTTTGACTTGTATGATGAATGGTGGTGAAGATTATGAATTATTGTTTACATTAAATCCTAATGATTACGAAAAAATAAGAAAACATATTGATATTATTGCCATAGGAAAAATTTTAGAAGATAAATCTATTATTCAACTACAATCAAAAGCAGGCACAATTGTTCCTATCAAAGCACAAGGTTGGAAACATTTTTAAGCATATTTGCAGTTATTTAGAGTGTTGAGATATATTTTATGGAGTTCAATAATTTTTTATTTTTCTTTATTTCTTACTCTAAATAATTTTATCAATTTAGGAATATAGTCTTCATCGGTATCAATCATTAAATAATTAGCGCGATATTTTTTGACTAATTCTAATAATTCTTTCTTTTTTGTTGCATTTTTTTCTCTTAAATCTTTTTTAAACTGCACCGAAGATGTATTTATCCAATGTTTTGTTTGTGTTTCTAAATCAAAAATTGGAATAATTCCCAACTTAGGAATTTGTGTTTCTCGCATTGTCGAAAGATGAATAAGAATTAAATCGTGTTTTTTTGCCAATGCTTTTAAATTATCTTGATAATTATCATCTAAAAAATCAGAAATAAAAAAAACAATGCTTTTTCTTTTGATTAAATTCAGAGAAAATTTTATAAAATCATTTAGATTTGTTTTTTTAGAAATGGGTACTAACCGAAATAAATTTAAAATTACTTCGTAAGCTTTTTTCATTCCTTTGCTTGGTTTGATATATTTTTCTTTTTGGTCTGAAAAACACAACAAACCTATTTCGTTGGCTTCTTTTACTGCCGAAAGAG
The DNA here is from genome assembly GCA_004293265.1 of Bacteroidota bacterium. Lineage (GTDB taxonomy): Bacteria > Bacteroidota > Bacteroidia > Cytophagales > Microscillaceae > RDXZ01. The sequence goes on from RDXZ01000046.1 coordinate 4,948, forward strand.
CCAAAACGCTACATATTTCTTTGGCAATTTCTATTTTAGATTTTTCTATTGTAAACAAATTTTGAGATTCGCTCACGTCTAACAAAAAAAATACCGTTTGTTCTTTTTCTTCTTTAAAAACTTTGATGTAAGTATTTTCGTCTTTGGCGCTCACGTGCCAATCAATATGACGAATATCATCACCATATTGATAAATTCTTACGTCATCAAATTCCAAACCTGTTCCTCTAAAAAGAGAAGAAAAATTACCTTTTGTTTGTGCATTGACTGCTTTTCGAATTTTTATTTCAATTTCTTTGATTTTTGCTAATAATTTTTTGAAATCAGGTTTTAACATCATGGATAATTATTTAGAATTAAAATTAAGTTTATCAGTAAAAAACTACACGCAATCAGCTGCGATTTTAGCAGACAACAAACACAAAGGAATCCCGCCACCCGGATGCACACTTCCTCCGCAAAAATATAGATTTTTGATTTGATTAGAAAAATTAGCGTGTCTCAAAAAAGCCGCATATTTATTATTCGAACTATTGCCGTATAACGCTCCTTGCGTACTTGAAGTACGTAACTCGATGGTTCTTGGGTCAAAAATGGTTTCTTCTTCTATCAAATTTTCAATATTTTGATGCAATAATTTTGAAAGTTTTTGAAGCACATTTTTTTTTGTTTTTTGGATTATCTCGTCCCAATTTTGTCCTGAATTATTGGGAGCATTGACCATCACAAACCAATTTTCTGATTGTTCGGGGGCATCATCTTTTTTTTCTTTGGCAGTAATATTAATATAAATGGTTAAATCATCTGATAAAATTTTTTGGTTAAAAATACAATCAAATTCTTTTTTATAATCATTGGCAAAAAAAATATTATGCACATTTAATTGTGAAAATTGTTGTTTTATTCCCCAATAAAAAATAATTCCTGAACTTGATTTTTCTTGTGTTAGCAATTTTTGTGGTGCTTTGATTTGAGGCAAAAGTTTACGATAAGTGCCTACAATATCCATATTTGAAACAATAATATCTGCTTTATAGGCTTCTATTGCATTATTTTTTATATTTTTGATATTCAAACCAATTACTTTTTTATTTGAATTATCTAATACAATTTTTTCGACTTGGTGATTCAAATGAAAAACAACTCCTATATCTTTGGCTAATTTTACTAAACTTTCAGTAATTGAAACCATACCTTTGAGTGGAAAAAAAGTACCAAAACCAAATTCAAAATGTGGAATAATACTCATAATTCCTGATGTTTGATATGGATTTGAACCATTATAAGTAGCATAACGATTGAAAAACTGCACCATTTTTTCGTCTTCAAAACTTTTTTCATTGAGTTGGTTCAAAGATTTAAAAATATCTAATTTTCCCATTCCTATAATTCCTTTTAAGGTTGGAATATTCAAAAAATTTTTAACTTTGTGCAAAGATTGTTCTAAAAAAACTTGATTGGTAATCTCATATTTTTTTTTACTTTTTTCCAAATATTTTTTAAGTGTAGTAGCTTTGTCTTTGGTTTTTGTTTCAATTTCTTGAGCAAATTTTTCTATATCTGTGTAGGCGTGCAAAATCGTACCATCATCATAAAAATAATGGCAAGCCGTTTCCAACGTTTTATATTCAAAATAATCGTGAATGTTTTTTTTTGCTAAAACAAATAATTCTTCTATCATTTGAGGCATCGTAAAAAGAGAAGGACCTGCATCAAAACGATATTTTCCTAAGGAAAATTCTGATAGTTTTCCACCAAAAAAATCGTTGGTTTCCCAAACTTCAACGTGATGTCCTTTTGATTTTAAACGTATTGCCGCCGCAATTCCTGCAATACCTGCGCCTATGATGTGTGCGTGAGAAGTCATTTTGTTTTTATTTTGGTTATGATTTGTTTTAACTTTCCAAAAGTTAAAAACTTTTGGAAAGTTAGTAGAAAATGAGAATTAACTAAACAAGGCTTGTAGTTTCATAGCCACACTCATATCGCCATCAACTTTCATTTTTCCGCCCATAAAAGCTTGCATTGGATTTAATTCACCGCTTAACATATCTTTCAAATCAGAAAGTTCTACAGCCACGCTGCAATCTGCGGTTTTGTCTTCATTGGTTACATTTGTGCCGTCCACGTGGATTACGCCCTCAGGAAATACAAATTTTACGGTTGCACCCAAATCGCTGGGCATTAATTTTAATTTTTCTATTACAGAATTTGTTACGTCAGCTAACATAAGTAAAAAAAATTTGAGATGAATTATTAAATAAAAAGTGAATTTACTTTTCTTTGCAAATATAGTTTCATTTTTCTTTTTTTGCAAGTATTCATCTAAAAAATAAACTAAATTTTTTAGATGAAAAATAATCATAACTAAAATACTTTGCAGAGATTTATAAATGCGACCGTTACATATTATTTATCCAAATATCTTTCAGTGATAGGTTGATAAGTATCGATTCGTCTATCTCTCAAAAAAGGCCAAGTAGTTCGATATGTTTCTGTTAAATTTGTATCGATTTCTATTACTTCCAAACATTGTTCGTGATGTGAGGCTTGATAAAGTACACTTCCCATTGGATTTGCGACAAACGAACCGCCCCAAAATTGCGTAATATCTTCTTTGCCAATTCTATTGACAGAAACTACGTGAACGCCGTTAGCAATTGCGTGTGAACGTTGCATAATTTGCCAAGCATTGTATTGTTCTTGATTTGTTTTTTCGTCTGTTTCCAATTCCCAACCAATGGCTGTCGGATAAAATAAAATTTCTGCACCCATCAAACTCGTAATTCGAGCCGCCTCAGGAAACCACTGGTCCCAACAAATTAGCACTCCAATTTTTCCAAAGGCAGTTTCAAAAACTTTATAACCTTCATCACCTGGAGTAAAATAAAACTTTTCATAAAAACCTGGGTCATCAGGAATATGTTGTTTTCTATATTTTCCCAAATAATTTCCGTCATTATTTATCACAATGGTCGTATTATGATACAAACCTGCGGTTCTTTTTTCGAACAATGAAGCAATAATCACTACATTTAACTCTTTGGCAAGTGCTTGAAAAAGTTGTGTAGTTTGTCCGTTTGGTATATTTTCCGCCAATGAAAAATTTTTATGTTCCTCTGTATTACAAAAATAAAGAGAAGCAAATAGTTCTTGCAAACAAATAATATTTGCTCCATTTTGAGCAATTTTTTTGATATTTTCACACGCAATTTCGATATTTTTTTCTTTATTATCGCTTACTTTTGTTTGAATAATACCAATTTTGACTTTATTTTGCATCTTTTTTTGAATATTTTTTTTTGAATTATAAAAGAAAATATAATTATTTAGGTTATTTGGTAGTGCTATAAATGTAATGTTTTTGTCTTTTTGAGCGAAGCGAAAAATATGCGATTTCATTCATAAAACGCCATTCAAAAAACAGTTGCTTCACTTCGTTCAGCAGGACAAAGCATTACATTCACAGCGATAGCGGTTATTTTGGTTCAAGCGTGTACATTGGCAAAGTTTCATCTAAAATCCATTGTAAAATAGACAAAACTTTGTTGGGTTCACTAAAAGTAAAAGGAACATAATTGGTATCAATGAATAAGTTTTTATTTTCTAATTTCAAAAATGCCCAAGTAAAACCATTGGTTACACAACCATAGATAATTTTGTGAAGATTATTGTTGATATTTTTTTCATTAAAAATTTGTGCGGCGTACATTTCAGCGGCACATTGTCCAAAGCCTTCTTCTATTTCTCCTCTTTTTGCTTCTACCAAACAAAAAACAGGAGCCTTGATTATCAACGAATTAGGAACTGCAGACAATAAAAAATCACAATAACCTTTTAATAATAATTTTGTATTTACATTAAATTCATAACCTGAAAAAAAACTAAACTTATTATTATTTTGACGTTTGAGTTCCATCAGTGTTGGCGTTATAATCATTTCTGATTTTGCTTTTTCAGTATAAATAGGTTCATGACTATTTTCGTTCAAAATAGTCATAAATATATTTGTAGGCACAAAATTAGGTAAATGAGTTGGTAAAAAAGAAAAAGATTGATGAATAATTCCCAAGTCATTTTCTATATTTTCCAATTTAAAATTTTTATACGCCATATTTTTTTATTTTACTGTAACGCCATTTTTTACAATTTCGTTGGGTGCTACAAATTTAAGTTTTCCATCAGCATCTTCTGCCATCAAAATCATTCCTTGTGATTCGATGCCTTGCATAGCACGAGGAGCGAGATTTGCTATCAAACAAACTTGTTGCCCAATGATATTTTCAGGTAAAAAATGTTCTGCAATACCGCTGACCACCGTTCTGGTTTCAATACCAATATCAATCGAAAGTTTTAATAATTTTTTTGTTTTAGCAACTTTTTCAGCGGTTTTGATTGTCCCAATTCTGATGTCTATTTTTGAAAAGTCATCAAAATTAATTTCTTTTTTGATATTTTCGGGTGTATAATTTTCCAATTCGTTTTGTTTTTTGCTATTTTCTAATTTATCAATTTGTTTTTGAATTTCAATATCTTCAATTTTTGCAAACAATAAAGATGCTTTTTGAATCGAATGATTAGGAGTTAAAATATCAATTTTTCCTGCTTTTTCCCATTTTTGAGCGTCAATATTCAATAATTGATTTATTTTTTTGGCAGTAAAAGGTAAAAAAGGCTCACCCAAAATTGCTAAATTGGCTACTAATTGCAACGAAAGATGCAAAATTGTATCGATTCTATTTTTATTTTTTTCTAAATCTTTTGCCAACTGCCAAGGAGCAGTGTCTTGCATATATTTGTTGCCAATGCGTGCCAATTCCATATAAAAATTCAAAGCTTCTTTGAAACGATAATTTTCGATAGAATTTTCTATTTTTGTCGGAATTTCTTGCAAATTTTGTAATAAATCTTTATCAATTTGTTCTAAATCAAACAATTGAGGAACTTTATTGTCTGTATATTTTTCAGATAATACAAAAGCACGATTGATAAAATTGCCCAAAGTGGCTACCAATTCATTGTTATTTTTGGCTTGAAAATCTTTCCAAGTAAAATCATTGTCTTTTTGTTCGGGAGCATTTGCTGTCAAAACATACCTTAAAACATCTTGTTTTTCAGGAAAATCGACTAAATATTCGTGCAACCAAACCGCCCAATTTCTCGAAGTTGAAATTTTATTTCCTTCTAAATTTAAAAATTCATTTGCAGGAACATTTGTAGGCAAAATAAAATCACCATGTAATTTGAGCATAGTTGGAAAAATAATACAATGAAAAACGATATTATCTTTACCAATAAAATGGATTAATTTTGTGTTTTCGTCCTGCCAATATTTTTTATAATTATCAACAGGTTCATTTTTTTCTTCAAAATAATCTTTGGTAGCAGAAATATAACCAATCGGTGCTTCAAACCAAACATACAATACTTTTCCATCTGTATCAGCCAAAGGCACAGGAACTCCCCATTCCAAATCACGCGTAACGGCACGTGCTTGCAAGCCTTGTTCTAACCACGATTTGCATTGTCCATACACATTGGTTTTCCAATCAGATTGATGTGTTTCCAAAATCCATTCTTTCAACCATTTTTCAGCCTCTTGCAAAGGCAAATACCAATGAGAAGTTTCTTTTAAAATAGGTGTTGCATTGCTTAAAGCAGAACGAGGATTTATCAACTCAGAAGGACTTAAAGTGGAGCCACATTTTTCGCATTGGTCGCCAAAAGCATTTGGATTGTTGCATTTTGGACATTCTCCAACAATATATCTATCTTGTAAAAATTTATTTCTTATGTCATCAAAATATTGTTCTGATTTTTGAACAAGCAATTGCTTTTTATTATTCAAAGTAGTAAAAAAATCAGAAGAAGTTGTATGATGTACTTTTTTTGAAGTTCGAGAATAAATATCAAACGAAATTCCAAATTCTTCAAAAGATTTTTTAATAATTGAATGGTATTTATCGACCACTTGTTGCGGTGTCAAGCCTTCTTTTTCAGCCCTGATTGTGATAGGAACGCCATGCTCATCTGAACCACTGACAAACAAAACATCATGATTTTTTGCTCTCAAATAACGTGCATAAATATCAGCAGGAATATAACAACCCGCCAAATGCCCAATGTGTGCGGGTCCATTTGCATACAAAAGTGCCGCCGTAATTGTGTATCTCATTTTTTTGAAAAATATTTTTTGCAAAGATAACAAAAAACTACAAAAAAGTATTATAAAAGATAAGAAAAAAAATATCTTTAAAAAATGTTTGTGTTATTTATGTAGGATTTTTAAAATATAAATGAAACATCAACAAAAAAATAATGTAATTATTTAGGTTATTTTGGTGCAAGCGTGGACGCTTGCACCAGTTAATATCTCGTGCAAGCGTCCACGCTTGCACGAATTTCAAAATAATAATTTTATGACTATACCTAAATAGATGAAACATCAACAAAAAAATAATTAAAAAAATAATCAACTAAAAAAGAAATTAAAATTACTATCAAAAAAAATAGTAAAAAAATATCAAAAAATTGATAAAAATAAAATATTGAAAATGAATAAGTTATATTTTATTTTATAATTTTGTTTAATTATTCTTCTTAATACTTAAACAAAATTAAAAGATTTTTTGTTCTAATATTATAAAAAACATAAATTTATTTTTACTAAAAGGCACTTTTATTAGATTTTCTATGTTACTATTAAGGCAAGTATAACGGAACTTTGGTGAGTTTTTTCTGTTTTTTTTCAACTGATACAAAAACTAATATGTTTGCCATTTTTATTTTTATTTTTATTTTAAAATCACCCATATTTATTTTATGAAAAATGTTCCCGTAAATTTAAAAGCAAAAAAATTAAACGATATGATTATTGAAAATGATAGTCGTTTAGAAAACCAAAATGATTTATATGATGAAGAAATCGGCGATAATCATATTGGAGATGCGTATAATACTCCTATGCGTCCAGATGCTTTTGATATTTCTGATGATGAAAAAATCAAAAAAATTAGTGTTCATTTTGAACAAATTATGAATATTTTAGGACTTGACTTGAAAGATGATAGTTTGAAAGGTACACCAAAACGCGTAGCAAAAATGTACGTAAAAGAAATTTTTAGAGGACTTGACCCGAAAGAAAAACCTTCTATTGCTTTGTTTGAAAACAAATATCAGTACAAAGAAATGTTGGTAGAAAGAGATATTATTTTGTATTCTACTTGTGAACATCATTTTGTACCCATTATTGGAAAGGCTCACGTGGCATATATTCCTAATGGAAAAGTAATTGGACTTTCAAAAATCAATCGTTTGGTACAATATTATGCTCAACGACCACAAGTTCAAGAGCGTCTGAATAACCAAATCGGAGAGGCTTTGAAAGAGGCTTTGAACACTCAACACGTGGCGGTTGTGATAGAGGCACAACATTTGTGCGTGGCTGTGCGTGGCGTGAAAGATGTGCATAGTTCTACTGTTACGGCTTTTTATTCAGGTAAATTTAAAGAAGAAAATACAAGAAATGAATTTTTGAATTTCTCAAAAAAATAAATTAAGAAATATTTTCTAAAAAAAATAAAAAATACCACATATTCGCAAAAATATGTGGTATTTTTGCAAAATACATAAAACAAAATACTTAAAAAAACGTATAGTATATAAAGAGTATAAAAATATATAATAAAATATTTTTTTTATATATTTTTTCTACCTATCTTTGTATTATGAAAAGCAAAGAAGTTTTAAGAATTTTGGGAGTTACGCGAGTAACTTTGATGTTTTTGGTAAAAAAAGGTAAAATTCGTGCTACAAGATTAGCCAATACCCATTATGAATATTTAGACGAAGATGTTTATGCGTATGCAGGCATCAATCGCAAACAATATCAAGTTATTTATGCTCGTGTAAGCACAACAAAGCAAAAAAAAGATTTAGAAAATCAAATCGGAATGTTAGAAAATTTTTGTGCAAGTCGTGGTTTTGTGATTGACAAAGTTTTTAAAGATATTGCAAGCGGGTTGAGTTTTGAAAAAAGGACTTCTTTTTTTGAGTTGTTAGATTTGATTTTAGATAACAAAGTTTCGAAAGTTTTTATTACTTATAAAGATAGATTGAGCCGAGTAGGTTTTGGTCTTTTTAAACATCTTTTTTCAAAATATGGTACTGAAATTATCATTTTGAATGAAGCAGGGAATGAAAAATTAGATAATGAAGAAATTTTTGAGGAAATTATTAGTTTATTGCCTTGTTTTTCAATGAAACATTACAGCAGTCGTCAAGTAAAACAATTAAAAAATATTTTGACAAAAGATGAAAGCATTGAAGATGAAAATAAGGAATTTGAGTAAAAAAGATTTCAAAAAATTGAAAGAACTTTGCCAAAATTCTAAAAATCTTTATAATCAATCAATATTACAAAAAAAAGCAAGCATGCTCAATAAAATTTAATTTTATCATTTTTTGAATACAAAATTATGGAAAAAGATAACAAAGGATACATTTATATAATGAGTAATCCTGAATTTGATAGCAAGGTAAAAATTGGTAAATCAAGTAAAATACCACATATTAGAGCAGAACAACTAACTAAACAAACTGCAACAATCGGAGAATTTATTGTTGAATGGTATATGGAAGTCCCAGATTATGACATTGCTGAAACGATTGCCCATTATAAATTAAAAGAATTTAATTTTCAGAAAGAATATTTTAAAATAACTATTTTAGAAGCATCAAAAATACTCGAAAATACTTTTTGTGAGTTTTTTAAAATTGAACAACCTATTATTTTTAAAGGTGAAAAAATAACAGAACATAACCAAACCTTCAAACTAAAAGAAGATTTATTACATAAGCATAGTAATACTGATAACAAAGAAAAAATATTTGTTACAATTCAAGAGAATCTATTTAATGAACTTTTGGAATATTTTGTAAATAATATTCAAGAAAAAGGGCAAAGTGATATAGAAAAAATAAAATGCCTTGAAAGTGCTATACGAGGATCTGAATCAGTATTGAAAGATATGAGAGAAAAAAATAATTTAGAAAAAATTGAACAAATTGAAAAAAAGATTAGAGGTGCTGAGTTAGCAATTAAACTACTAAAATCAAGAAATAAATAAACAAATTTTATCCTTTATGGAATTTTAACTTTGACTAAAAAAACAAACACATTACAAACCCAATAATATGAAAAATCTCATTTTTTTCTTTTTATTTTTAATCGCATTGACCAACAAAATCAATGCCCAATCTTTAATGGTTATCAAAGGTGATACTATCAATTTGAATAATTTGAACCTTGATAATGTGAATAGATTGAAAAGTCAATTAGATGTTATCGAAAAAGAAAAAAGTGTTTGGTTGAATAAAGCAGAAAAATTAGCCACAAAATCTATCGCCCGTTCCGCACGCGAAGCCTTAGATGATGATGAAAATGACAAAGATGAAGCATTAAAACTTTCAAAAAGTATAAAAAGAGCCAAAACAACCAATATTAGCCCAAGAAAAAATAACGAAAATGCCGCAGAAAGTAAATCGCCTGACAATAAACAAAATGGTAAAGCAAGTAATACTACAAAAAATAATGAAGTAAGAAATAATCCAAAAAATACAAATGGAAATGCAGTTGCACCTGAAGAAACTATTTTTGGAAACAATGACTTGGGTGAAAGTGTTACTAACGAAGGACAAGACAAAGATTTGATGGAAGCAAATGTAAATATTGCAGTCAAAAATGCAGAAATTGAAACCTTAAAACAGGCTTTAAACTATCAAACAACGGCTTTAGACCTCAAAAACGCACAACAAAGAACTTATTATTTGATTAGCATTGCGGTTTTTGTGATTCTTTCTTTGGTTGCATTTAATTTTTATAGACATAACAATATTAGAAAAAAAGCCAATACTTTATTAGCCAAAGAAAAAGAACTAACAGAAGTAGAAAGAAAAAAATCTGACGATTTGTTGTTAAATATTTTACCTTTGAGCGTTGCACAAGAATTGAAAGAAAAAGGTGCCGCACCCGTCAAATATTATGAAAGAGCCACAGTTTTGTTTACAGATTTCAAAGGTTTTACAAATGTTGCAGAAAAAATGACTCCCAATGAACTCGTACAAGAATTAGGAAATTGCTTTGCAAAGTTTGACGAAATTGTTGGAAATCATAATTTAGAAAAAATAAAAACCATTGGCGACGCGTATATGTGTGCAGGAGGTTTGCCTGAGGCTAATAAAGTCAATCCTTTCGATGCAGTGTTGGCAGGTTTAGAAATGCAGGCTTTTATGGCTGAACAACATAAATCCAGAGCCAAAGAAGGGAAAGATTATTGGTATTGTAGATTGGGCATTAATTCGGGAGATTTGATTGCGGGAGTGATTGGTAAGAAAAAATTTGCGTACGATATTTGGGGCGATACGGTCAATACAGCCAGCAGAATGGAAAGTTCGGGAGAAGTTGGTAAAGTAAATATTTCAGAAAATACATATCAAATTGTCAAAAATTATTTTGAATGTGAGCATAGAGGCAAAATTTCTGCCAAAGGAAAAGGTGAAGTTGATATGTATTTTGTAAACCGACTCAAACCAGAATTTGCCAAAGATACGGAGGGAATCGTAGCAAACGATTTGTTTTGGAAAAGTGTGAAAGAAAATTAAATCATAATAGTAAACCATTTTTTTAATGTTAAAATTTATTATTTTTGTGTTTTTATTTCTTTTGTTTTGTCCATTACAAGCACAAGATTCTACCGCTCAAAAACAAGAAAAATATCCTTATTTTATTATCCAAAAAATAAATTTTGAAGGCAATAAAAGAACAAAAGAACGGATAATAAGACGAGAATTGGATATAAAAGAAGGTGATACTTTGTATATCAATAAATTAGACACAACGCTCAAAAGAAATCAAATTAAGGTTTTTAATACTCGATTGTTTGTTACTTCTGAACTAATTTTGGATACTACAAATGTTCAAAAACCATATACAAATATCAAAATAAAACTACACGAAAGATGGTATATATTTCCTATTCCGTTGTTCGAACTATCAGATAGAAACTTTAACGAATGGTGGACAACTTATCAAAGAGATTTTAGTAGAATAAATTATGGTATTAATATTATTTGGGATAATTTTAGAGGAAGAAAAGAAAAAATAAATATTTTGATACAAGCGGGCTTTACAAATCGATATAGTATTCAATATTCTATTCCTTATATTAATCAAAAACAAACTTGGGGTTTTGGAATTTCTGCTTCTTATTCTGAAAACAAATCTATTGCTTATCAAACCAAAGACCATAAACTAAATTTTGTAAAAACAAGAGAACTTATGCGTGAACGCACACGCATAGGAGCGGGGTTCTCGCACAGGCGAGGTTTTTATACATTTCAAAATTTTGATTTACAATGGACAAAATCTTGGGTAAATGATACGATTACTTTTTTAAATCCAAATTATTTTAGAAACGGCAACAATACACAAAATTATTTTTCTTTTGGGTATAGTTTTAGGTATGATTTGAGAGATGTGCAAGCATATCCGTTGCGTGGACAAATTTTTAATTTTAATATTACTAAAAATGGTTTAGGACTTTTTGATGATGTTTCGCAAGTTAATCAATTGAATTATTCTGTTTATTATGCGTATTATAAACCACTTTCAAAAAAATGGTTTTTGGATAATTCTGTGAATGTATATCAATCTTTTCAAAATTTTCAACCTTATTCTTTTGCCTCTGCCTTTGGATATGGTGAAAGTGTGATGAGAGGATATGAATTGTTTGTCATTGACGGACAAGGCACTTTTGTCAATAGAAATTCTTTAAAATATGAATTGTATAAAGGTGTAAAAAAAATAAAATTTATCAAAGCAAGGCAATTTAACCAAGTACCGATGTCTATGTATTTTGTACTTTTTTCAGATTTTGGATATGTTCAAGATAATCAATTTACACAATTGAATAAAACTTTAAACAATGTTTTTTTATATAGTTATGGAGCAGGAATTGATTTTTTTACTTCTCATAATGTTATTTTTAAATTGTCTTATGCGTATAATAGATTAGGAAATGGTGCTTTTTATTTGAATTTTAATGCTGACCTTTAAACTGATTTTTTATAAATTTTATACGTAAAACTATCACAAAAAATATATATAAATGTAATGTTTTTGTCTTTTTGCAAGCAGTTAATACACTTCGTTCAGCGGCACAAAGTATTACATTAGCGTCACTACCCATATCAATGACCTACAAAATATCCATCAATACAATACTTTTTATTTTAATTCATTGATTTCAAATAAAAAAAACTAAAAATTTAGTTTATTTTGTAATAAAATTTAGTTTACAAAGTAATCGATATAAAATTAAAAAATCCACTTAAAAAAAATATGAAAAAAACAATTTTATTGGTTATATTTATTTTATCAAGTATAAATATTTATGCCCAAACCGAAAAAAATGTTCCCTCAAAAGTAAAATCAGTAACCGTTTTTTTAAACAGAGCGCAGGTTACAAGTACTGCACAAGTATTGATTCCTGCGGGAACAACGAATTTAGTTTTTGAAGAACTATCAACGAAAATCATCAAGCCAAGTATTCAAGTTACGGCAAAAGGAAGTATTACGATAATGTCTGTCAAGCATCAAATCAATTATTTACGTAACCAAAACAAAACCATCAAAATAAAACAATATGAAGATACTTTGGAAATATTGAGAGATAAAATCAAAATATTATCTATCCAAAAACAAAATTGGCAAAGAGAGGAAGATGTGATTTTATCTAATAAACTTATTGGCGGAGATGCAGGAGTAAACGCACAAAAATTAAAAGAAATGGCTGATTTTTATAGAAATCGTTTGACCGAAATCCAAACCAATTTGTATCAAATTGATAAAGATATGACAAAACATAACGCCAAAATCAATATTATTTCTAACCAAATTAACGAAACAAATCGTGATATAAGCAAACCAACGAGCGAAATATTAGTTGCCGTAACTTCAAACATTTCGTCTATGATAACTTTTGAGTTAAACTATATTGTGCCTGATGCAGGCTGGACACCGATTTATGATTTGAGGTCAAAAGATGTGCAAAGTCCTATTCAATTGAGCTATAAAGCAAATGTTTTTCAAAATACAGGTATAGATTGGAAAGATGTAAAAGTTACTTTATCAACAGGAAATCCATCACAAGGCGGTGTAAAACCTGAATTAAAAACTTGGTATATAAATTTTTATAATCAAATGATTTCGCAAAATTTAAGAAATGCAAGTTTGTATGAAAGTAATACACGTGGACGTGGCAATGCTCCTAATGCAAATATGGATTTGAAAAAAGAAACAAAGGCAGTAGAAGAGGAAGAAGTTCTCAAAGAAGCAGAAACTATAGCAGATAAAACCGAAGTTACAGAATCTACTTTTGCTACTGAGTTCGAAATTAGTGTGCCTTACACAATTTTATCTGACGGAAAACCACAATTGGTTGATGTAAAAAATTATGATGTCAAAACCTATTATGATTATGGTGTAGTGCCAAGAGTTGATTTTGATGCGTTTTTGATGGCAAAAGTTACGAATTGGGAAGGTTTAAATTTACTTTCTGGGCAAGCAAATGTTTATTTTGAGGGAACTTTTGTGGGCGAAACTTATTTAAACGCTAATAATTTAAGAGATACTTTGGCTATTTCTTTGGGACGCGACAAAAGAATTATTACCAAAAGAATAAAAATACAAGACGTAAGCAGTAAAAAACTTATCGGTACAAACATAAAAGAAGAAATGGGTTTTGAAATTCAGGTGCGTAACACGAAAAAAACTGAAATTGATATTACCATAGAAGAACAAATCCCAATTTCTAAAAATACTCAAATTGATGTCGAATTGATAGAAGCCAAAGACGCTTCCTTCAATAAAAATACAGGAAGAATTACTTGGAAGTTAAAACTAAAACCAAACGAAACCCGAAAAGTAATATTAAAATATACGTTGAAATATCCAAAAGGAAAACAAATTGCTTTTGAATAAATAAAATCAAAAATGCTTAAAAACAATAATTTTTAAGCATTTTTTTTGCCAAAAATATATCAAAAAAAAGTCTATTAACAAGTCATTAAAAAAATATTTAAAATTTATTTAATTTTCATTAACATTTTATTTAATTATTCGTATATATTAAAAAATCACTTAAAAAAAATAATTTGTTATGAAAAAAATCTTAAAATTGGCAAGTGTTTGTTTGCTTGCGACTTGTCTTTTTGCTTGCAATGCTGGACAAGAAAAATCATCTACGGGACTTCGTGATAGAACAGAAGAAAAATTAGAAAGTCCAAAATCAGAAGAAAGGAAAGAATCTCCCGCAGAATCAGAATCTTCAAAAAAAGATGCTAAACAAAAAGACAAAAGCCCTGAAAGTCCTTCACAATCCAACCCTGAATTTGTAGAAAATTCGTTTGTAAATGCCTCTCAAATGCCTACTTCTACTTTTTCGATTGATGTGGACAATGCTTCTTATACTTATTCAAGAAGTATGATTGAAAATGGTAGTTTGCCTCCTGCGGATAGAGTTCGTACTGAAGAATTTATCAACTATTTTGATTATGTTTATCCTCAGCCCAAAGCAAATGTACCTTTTTCTGTCTATCAAGAAGTGGCAAATTGTCCTTGGAAAACCAACCATAAATTAGTACATATCGGTTTGCAAGGCAAAACAATGGACAACGAAAATAGAAAAAATGCCAATTTGGTATTTTTGATTGATGTTTCTGGTTCGATGCAAGATGATAAAAAACTACCATTGCTCAAAAAATCGTTTGAGGTTTTGGTCAATGAATTAGGTGAAAATGATAAAATTTCGATGGTTGTGTACGCGGGTGCGGCAGGTTTGGTATTGCCACCTACCTCAGGCGCAAACAAAAAAACGATTTTAAATATGTTAAATAATTTGACTGCGGGAGGTTCGACAGCAGGCGGAGAAGGTTTGCGTTTGGCATATCAAGTAGCAGAAAAAAATAAATTGACAAATGGTAATAATCGCGTAATTATTGCTTCTGATGGAGATTTTAACGTAGGAGAATCAAGCGATGAAGCAATGCAAACTTTGATAGAGGAAAAACGTAAATCAGGTATTTTTATCACCGTTTTAGGTTTTGGAATGGGCAGTTATCAAGATAATAAAATGGAAATAATTGCTAACAAAGGCAATGGAAATTATTATTATATTGACAATGTAACAGAGGCAAAAAAAGTATTTAGCACAGGCTTGACAGGTACGCTTTTTACGATTGCAAAAGATGTAAAAATCCAAGTTGAATTTAATCCGAATGTTGTCAAACAATATCGTTTATTAGGCTATGAAAATCGTATGTTGAACAAAGAAGATTTTGAAGATGACAAAAAAGATGCGGGAGAAATTGGAGCGGGGCATACAGTTACCGCCATTTATGAAGTGGAATTGAACGATAACAACAAAAATGCTACCATTGGCGAATTACGTATGCGATACAAAGAACCACAAGGTGAAAAAAGCCTTTTGATTACTCAAAATATTAAAAATGATGACCAAAGTTTTGAAAATAGTAGTAATAATTTTAGGTTTTCGGCGGCTGTGGCAGGTTTTGCGATGTGTTTAAGAAAATCACAATACAAAGGGACTTTTAGTTTTAATGATGTTTTACGCATTGGTAAATCAGCCAAAGGAAAAGATATTTATAATTATCGTACCGAATTTTTGGAATTGGTAAATAAAGCATTATCTTTGCCTCAATAATAATTAGTTAAATAAATATGGAAAATTCAAAAAATACGCCCGCATTTTATTTTTTAGCGTGGATTTCGTTTCTTATTTCCTCTTTTGGAGTGGTTTTAGGCATTGTATTTATGGAAGGAGTTTGGTTTGCCAAAGCATTTTTTACGATGGCTTATTTATTTTCTTTATCGTCTTGTTTTATGGTTGCAAAAGTAGTCAGAGATAAGCAAGAAGAAGAATCATTAACCAAAAAAATAGAGAAAGCTAAAACTCAACATCTTATCAATAAATATGTAGATACTTCTGAATAAAGCCCAAAAAAACACGCTGATAAAATATTTGTCAGCGTGTTTTTTTTTGGATTAATAGACTAAAATAACTGAACATATACAAAATAATTACAAAATTAAAATTTTTATAGTTATTTTATTTGTTTTATATTTTTTCATAAAAATATAATTATTCCAATAAAAAATAGTATTTTTTAAAGTATTTTTTTACTTGTTATCCATTTGTTACCATAAAAATATAAACTTTTTACATTATATCACGTAAATTTACACAAGAATTTATTGTATATTTAATTATTTTTGTTTATTCAAATCATTTTTTAATTATGGCGCAGAAATATTTTTATCCATTTTACAACAAAAAATATTTTTTGGGTGCATTGATTTGCATTTTTTTAAGTAGTTTTTTGAGTTTGAAGGCTCAAATTACAAGCACAGGCACAGGAAATTGGAGTACACCTGCTCTCTGGACAGGTGGAGTTGTGCCTGGTGCAGGTGATAATGTGGTTATAGCGGCAGGGCATACGATTACAGTAGATATGCCCGCATCTTGTAATAACTTATCTATTAATGGTACTGGTATTTTAAGTTTAGATTCTGATCCTTTTACTGTAAATGGAACTACAATTGTTGGAGGCACCTTGCAAGATGGGGTAGGAGGAGGAGGAAGCGATAATACATTTAGTGGTGCTTTCACTATAAATAGTGGTGGTTTGGTTAGTAACACAGGAGGCAATTCAAGTTGGTATTTCAATAATACCTTGACTGTGAATAGTGGGGGGACATTAAACAATATGGCAGGTAATTCAAGCTGGTATTTTCAAAGCAATATTACTAATGCAGGCACTTTTAGTTTAATTTCTAATGCAAGTTATGAATTTAGTAATAATTTGACCATTACTGCTAATAATTCTATGACTTTTGGTGGGGGAACAGGATCAGGAACAATTGCATCATTAAGAAATGTTACTGTGAATGATGGAAATTTTCCTATCTCTATGTCAGGTACATTAAACGTACTTGGAACACTGACGAATAATCTACAAAATAATACACTCTCAGTGGGTAATATGACGGGTACTGGTACATTTATCAATGGTGCAGGAGCCTATTTAAGGATAAGTTCGAGTGCCGCTCCTGGCATCACTAATTTTAATTGTACTGCTGCAGGAAATTTAGTGTATTATGATATAGCAAGTGCACAAACTATAAGGGGAACAACTTATCATCATCTTACACTTGGGGATATGGCAACAAAAACCTTGGGTGGAAACATCACAATAAATGGCGACTTATTGGTGAGTGCAGTAACTTCCTTTAATACTAATGGTTTTACAATTACTTCGCTTGGGAACATAGCCATAAATGGGAGTATAGCAGGAACACAAGATTTTATTTTGCAAGGTGGCATCAACACATCTTTTAGTTCTGCTTCTGCACTGACATTCAACACGCTTGTTATTAATAAAACTAATTCTAATAATACGATAACATTTTCAAGGGCAGTAACAATAGCCACACAACTTACCCTAACAAATGGTCGAATGATACTTGGTGGAATTTTAACCATGAATATGAGTACAACATTAGCACCTGCAACTCCCTCAGCTAATTCATATATTATTAACAATGGATTTGATTTTACGCGTCTTACTCTTAATGCAGGGGGAACTTATTATTTTCCTGTAGGTGATCTTTCTAATTCTAAAATGGTTGTTTTAACTATTGGCGGTACAAATGGTACATCATCAGTAAGATTTACGAATACAATTTCGCCTACTCCTCCTGCCACTGCGTTTAATACACCAGGTGGAATGTGGACAATTACTTCACCTGATGTCGGCAATATCACGTTTTCAAACCCTTGTCCGAATATGGGTATTCAACCCACTGTTTATAGAAATACAGCAGGTTGGACTCCACTAACTACAAATTATTTTAGTTCTGATGCCTCTGTTTTATCACAAAGTGGTTTGAGTGGAACAAATTTTATGTTGTATAGTCTATTAAATCCTCCCACTGCTTTAACTGCAAATGGCAACACGACAAACTTTTTTAATGCCAATTGGGCATTTGTGCCGGGTGCAGATAAATATTTTATAGATGTTGCTACTACAAGTGATTTTAGTAGTGGTGTAATACTTAATAATCAAGATGCAGGAAATAACAATGGTATTCCATTAGCAGGTCTTACGCCTAATACAACTTATTTTTATCGTGTGAGAGCATTTGTAAATGTGGGTAGTATTACGAGTACTAATTCTAATGTTAAAATGACTTCTACCTATATAGGTGTGGGTGCGGGGAATTCGATCAGCCTCAATGGCACAACCCAAAAAATAGATGTAGTAAACAACAATGCATTTAACTTTAATGATACAAGAACTTTTACCTTAGAAGCTTGGATAAGATTAAATACTATTGGTACAGAGATGGATATTATTTCTAAAAGAATATTTGCGAGTAATGGATATGCGTTGGTTGTTACCTCAGGAGGAAATTTAGGTGTTGTGAGGAATAACTCTCTTTCAGGTGGAAGTGGTATATTACCAATCAATCAATGGGTTCATGTGGCTGTTTCATTTTCTGTAGGTGGAGGTTTTACTACTTATATCAATGGACAAATCGATACAAACGGGAGTTCAACTGGTATCACAAGCAATACTTCTAATTTAACATTTGGCTCAAGACCTGACAATGGTTTTCCTTTCAATGGGCAAATAGATGAAGTAAAAATTTGGAATACAACCCGCACCCAAGCAGAAATCCAAGCAAAGATGTGTTCAAAATTGATAGGAAATGAAAGTGGTTTGGTTGCTTATTTTCGTCTTGACGAGGGCGGAACAGGTAATTTCGTAGAAAATAAAGCATTGAATGCTAATTTTGATGGTACTTTGGTAAATTCACCTGCTCGCATACTTTCTACTGCCCCTATTGGCGATATAAGCATAGCAGGCACATCAAGTGCAAATATTACCCTCAATGATACTACTCCTTTTGTAGATGCTTTTACCTTGTCTAATATCACAGGCTCACCTACAAGCCATCATATTTATAAAATAGAAGCACCTTCTAATATTTCTACTCCTCCCACCAACTATTTAAGTGTATATAATAATCAATATTATGGAGTATTTTTTGTCGGAGGAACAAATCCACAAGGGACTATTGCGTATAGTTATAGTAACACACCTAATATTTCAAATAGTAACGCATTACGTTTTGCACGTAGAGATAATGTAAATAGTGCTACCTGGTCGAGATATGGGGGAGTAGTAAATCGTCAAAATAGAACAGTAAATCGATTGAGAGCAGTTTCAGGAGAATATATATTAGCTGCTCGCAGTGGCATTATGAGTAATGCAAGAAACGCAGGCACAGCATTAAGTTTTGCAGGCGCTAATTTTGGTACTGCAACTAACTCCCTGACTGATACAGATTTTTCTGTGGAGTTTTGGGTAAAACCTACATCAAATGCGCCAACTGGTTTCTTTTCTTGGGAGCAAGGGAATAGATTAGTAGATTTCTCAAATGTTTCAAATCTTAGTGATTGTGGCATAAGTTTGTTAAACATAGGCGAAATAGTGATAGCATTTGGTACAAGAAATAGCTCAGGTATAAGCAATACTGTACTCTCTACTCCTCTTGTACCAGATAATTGGTATCATGTGACAGTAACAAGAAACAAAACAACAAACCTGTTGCAATTATATATCAATGGTAAATTAGATAACTCTACCACAAGTACTGCTTCTATACTTACATTCCCTTCAAGTGTTAGTTTTGGAAGAAGAAATGGAGGAGGGAATCAATCTGACGCAACTATTGATGAAATAAAATTCTGGAACACTGTTGTTGATGGAAATACCATAAAAGATTGGTTAAATTTGAGAGCAAACAGCAGTCACCCCAATTTTAATAATTTAGTAGGGTATTATCGTTGTGATGAAGCAACCGACATGTTTGCAGAAGACTTGGCAAATGGTAATGAAGCCAATTTAACTGCAAATTCTCTTTGGACAACAGGCACGCAGCCTTTAGGTGATGGTGCAACCCAAAGATTCAATGTAACTACCCCAAATTCTGTTCAAAATTTTGTCAATTCAGGGCTTCAAATTACTTTTGGAAGTGGAACTGTACCAAACGGCGACATAGTAGTTACCCGATTAGATACGGCTCCTGAGAGTTATCCAAATGTGGCAGGAATGAATTTTGTTTCTTGTTATTGGGTCATCCGTAACTATGGTACTAATTTAACATTTTCTCAATTAAACGAGATGAAATTTGAAGTACCCGCTAACAATACCATATCAGCGGCTGATTTGGCTACTCCAAGCAATATCAAACTATTCAAAAGACCAGACAATGCTACAGGGAATACTTGGGGAACTCCAGTAGCCTCTGCGACAGGTTTTGGAAGTGTTAAATTTGCGGGACCTCCTACAGGTGCAGGCAATGTGATTACAGAATTTAGTCAGTTTATTTTTGGTAGTCTAAATTCGTCTTTGGCAGTAAGTTGGGTAAATTTTGATGGACAAAGA
>RDXZ01000047.1 GCA_004293265.1 Bacteroidota bacterium
CCTAAAAGGCGTTCCTGATGTAGATTGTTTCAAAGAAGATACTGCTAAGGCACTTCGCGGCGAACAATTTTTAGTTGAAAGAAATTATGGAGAAGGTGAAATAAGAAATCACGTTTTTGAAACTTTGTATAATCCTATTAAAAATGACGAAAATGAAATTATCGGAGTCGCTATTTTTGCCAGAGAAATTACAGAGAAAAAAAGACAAGAATCTATCATTATTCAAAAAGAAGCCAATTTAAGAGCAATTTTAGAAACCAATGATTTTGCAATTTGGATGATTGATTTAGACTTAAAACTCATCGATTTTAATGAATCTTATGCACTTTTTTTTAAAAAATTTTATGGATTTAATGTAAAAATTGGTGATAATTTTTTGGTAACAGATTTAAAAACTAATTTTGAAATCGAAACAAGAGAAAGAATAAAATATATTTTAGCAGGAAATATAGGAATTTATACAGACGAATATATTTTAGAAGGTAAAAAATATATATTTCATTTAAAAGGTTTTCCTATCCGAGAAAACGGAAAAGTAGTAGGT
The DNA here is from genome assembly GCA_004293265.1 of Bacteroidota bacterium. Classification (GTDB taxonomy): domain Bacteria; phylum Bacteroidota; class Bacteroidia; order Cytophagales; family Microscillaceae; genus RDXZ01. The sequence goes on from RDXZ01000047.1 coordinate 545, forward strand.
GTAGCTTGTTTTTCTCAAAACATAACACAAATCAAAAAAAATGAAAGAATGTTAAAAAAGAAAAATAAAGCACTCAAAAAAGTAAATACTGAATTGGATAAATTTGTATATAGTGCTTCACACGATTTGAGAGCGCCCCTTTCTTCCATTTTAGGTTTAATTAGTTTAATCAACGATGATAGCTCAGAACAAGAAAAAGAAATGTATTATTCGCTGATGAAAAAAAGTGTTAAAAAATTAGATGACTTTATCCAACAAATCGTCCATTATTCTCGAAATGCAAGAATTTCGGTCATCGCTGAAAAAATTGATTTAAACGAATTAGTCAATTATAGCATCGAAAATTTGCAATATATGCCCAATAGCCAAAAAATAAAAACTGATTTTGAAGATACTTGTCAGATAGATATTGTTACAGATAAATTTAGATTAGGTGTTATTTTAAATAATTTGATTTCGAATGCGTTTAGATACGCTGATATGAGAAAAGAAGAACCTTTTGTGAAAATAAAAGCAAGTGCAGATAATCTTTATATTAAAATAATTGTCGAAGACAATGGACAAGGCATCGAAGAAAAATATCTACCTAAAATTTTTGATATGTTTTATAGGGCAAGCGAAACCAATACAGGTTCAGGTTTGGGATTATATATTCTGAAAGAAACCTTGACAATTTTGAAAGGAAATATAAAAGTAAAATCAGAATATGGCTTTGGAACAACTTTTGAAATTATTTTTCCTAATCTTTTAAATACTCAAAAAAAATAAATTGTGTTGAATTAGCCTCAATTCTTGTTGTTGTCTGCAAAACACAAACAACACAAGAAGAACATCACAGGCAAAAATAAAAATAACAATATGCACAAATATCATTATATTGAAAAAGACGAAAAAGAGTTATATTTTCCCCTAGTCCACACCGCAGATAAACAAGGAATCGTGGCAATTGGTGGAGATTTGTCTATAGAACGAATTTTATTAGCCTATCATTCGGGCATTTTTCCTTGGTTTTGTGAGGAAGACCCAATTTTATGGTGGTCGCCTAATCCACGATTTGTTTTATATCCTCAAAATATCAAAATATCTAAAAGTATGAAACAAGTTTTGAAAAGCAACAAATTTAAAATTACTTTTGATACTGATTTTAGAAGCGTCATTGGGCATTGTCAAAGTACATTTAGAGAAGGACAAAATGGTACTTGGTTAAGCAACGAAATGTTAGAACAATATTGTGAACTACACCGATTAGGATTTGCTCATTCGGTAGAAGTTTGGCAAGAAAATATAATCGTGGGTGGTTTGTATGGTTTGGCTTTGGGCAGTTGTTTTTTTGGAGAATCTATGTTTGCTCACGTGAGCAATGCTTCCAAAGCAGGTTTTATTACATTGGTACAAAAATTAATAGCAAAAAATTTTACTTTGATTGATTGCCAAGTCTATACTCAACATTTAGAAAGTTTGGGAGCAGAAGGCATTATGAGGTATAAATTTATGAGTGAACTACAAAAATGTTTAGAAAAACCAACTTTAAAAGGTAACTTTTTGAATGAATAAAAATGGGTTTTAAACTACTTTATCTGTAACTATTTAGGTTATTTTGGTGCAAGCGTGGACGCTTGCACCAGTGAGTATCTCGTGCAAGCGTCCACGCTTGCACGAAGTTCAAAATAATAATTTTATTAACTATACCTACATAGTTTCTTTATCTTTAATATTTTTTCTAAAAAATAAACTTAAAAAAAAATGGAATTAACAATCGAAGAACAATATTTGTATCAAGCGTTAGCAGAATTAGCATACGCAATTACTTTGGCAGACGATGATGTTTCAAGCACAGAAATTGAAATGTTTAGAGTGGCGGTTCAAGACACAATGGGGGAAGCCCAAAGTATTGCTTTGGCACATTTGGAACGTATTAACAAACAACCACATCACCAAAGAGATTTGCAAGCCAGCTATGCTATTGCTCTCAAACTCATTGATGAAAATAAAAAAGCATTGAATCGGGTTTTGATTCGAAAATTTGTGTATGTATTAGAAAAAGTTGCCTCTGTGATGGGCGTGAGTGAGGCAGAAAGAAAAATTATTGATAAATTTGAGAATGATGTTTTGTCTATTCACGCCAAAAAGAAAAGCGAAATACACCAACTTACTCCCGAAGAGGCTAATTTATATAGTACAATTGGGCAATTGGCGTATGTAGTTGCCAAAGCTGATAATGTACTAACCAAAGAAGAAAAAGATATGTTTAGAAAAGTTGTCAAAGAAAAATTAGGCGAGTTTGACTGGTTGGCAGAAGAACGTTTTAAAGTAATTGATGACATGATGATTTTAGATGTTGCTCATACTTACGAACACGCCATTTATCTTATCAAAAAAAATATCAAGGCTTTGACTGCCGAAGTAATTCAAAAATTTCAATTTGTGATGGAAGAAGTAGCCAAAGTTTCAGGAATAAGCAAAGAAGAAGCCAAATGGATTGATAGATTTAAAAATGACGTTTTTGAAATTTATCATCATAAATAAACGTGAGTTTAGACTAATTTTTATTAAAATATTTTGATTGGTAATTTGAATAATAATCTGTATCGTAGTTTATGGAAATCTGGTTATTATTTCAAATTAAAAAATCATTGTGAACATTTTTCAAAAAACAAGGTCTGTACCGAAGTTTACGGAGGTCTGACCTCGTTTTTTGAAAAATTACATAACTTTTTTGAAAAATTACATAACTTTTTTTGCACTATTGCTATCCCAAACTTATGTATGAATACGTGCAAGGAAAATTATTTGATAGCACCACATTAGCCGTTAATTACTCAATCCAACCATTTTTATAAATTCCTATTACCTTTCCATTTAGTTCTTGGTTTAAAAAAGGAGAATTAAATGATTTTGAACAAATATCTTCTTTTTTTACTATCCATTTTTGATGAGGATTAAAAAAAGTAAGATTTGCTTTTTCACCAATTTCTATTTTAAGTGCTGGTAATTGTAAAATTTTTCGAGGAATATTTGTCAATTTATCAATCAAATGTGGTAAAGAAAGCATAGAAAAAGTATTACTTACAGCAAAAGAAGTTTCTAAACCAATGGCACCAAAATCTGCCATATCAAACTCTAACAATTTACTTTCTACATCTTGTGGCGTATGTGCAGAAACCAACACATCAATCGTATCGTCTGCCAAACCTTCCAACAAAGCTAGTTTATCTTTTTCTGTACGAAATGGTGGATTTACTTTCAAATAAGTATCAAAATCTATTAAATCTTTGTCTGTAAAAGCAATTTGATGGGCGGCAACACTACAAGAAACATCTAAGCCTTGTTTTTTGGCTTGCCTAATCAATGCCACACTTTCTGCCGTTGAAATCAGATGAAAATGAATTTTACCTTTTGTATAAGCCAATATTTTTAAATCTCTTTGTATAATTATTTCTTCAGATAAATTTGGAATACCTTTTAAGCCCAAAATTGTAGAAGTTTCGCCTTCATTCATTTGTCCAAATTTTGCCAAATAAACGTCTTCCGCTTTTTGCATCAAAAGTCCATCAATTTTTTGTAAATACAATAAAATTTTTCTCAACATATCAGAATTTTCTATGGTTTTATCGCCGTCAGAAAAAGCAATTGCCCCTGCATAATGCAAATCAATCATTTCAGTCAAATCTTTTCCCAAATTATCTACGGTAACAGAAGCAATCGGCAATAAGTCAATATGTGAATTTTGATAAGAAAAATTTTTGATAAATTGAATTTCGTTTTTACTTTGAATAATCGGATTAGTATTTGGCATCACGCATACACTCGTAAAACCGCCTTTCAAAGCACTTTTACTGCCTGTTTGCAAAGTTTCTTTGTGTTCAAAACCCGGCTCACCCAATTGTGCATACATATCAACCCAACCAATCGATACACAAACATCTGAAAAATCTTTTATAATTGTATTTTCTGGTAAAATAGGATTTTGGTTTACTTCGTAAATTTCTGAGATAATATGTTGATTATCAATATATAAGTGTACTTTTTTTTGATGATAAATAGAATTTTTATCAATAATTTCTATATTTTTGAATAAAAACGACATCGGAATAGGCGGTTAGAAATAAAATAATAATACCAAAAATTTGATTTTGACTTGCAAAAATAATCATTATTTTTATTTTATACTCATAACTTTCAAAATCTTTGTATCTATTTAAGTAATTTTTTATTTTTTTGTGATATACTAAAAAAGAGATAGTGCTGTGAATGTAATGCTTTGTCCTGCTGAACGAAGTGAAGCAACTGCTTTTGAATGGCGTTTTCTGAATGAAAAACGAGATTTTTCGCTTCGTTCAAAAAGACAAAAACATTACATTTGTAGCATTACCTAAAATATTTATTTTTAAATACTGATTTGCTAAAGAAATATTAAAAAAAAATTATTGTTAAAAAATATTAAATAAATTGGATAAAATCAATAAAATACTTTATCTTTGCAATAAAGTTGCAATAGAAGTGCAACAGATAAAATTTTTTTGTGATAATATAAACCTTTAAAAAAAAAAATTTAATACAATGATTGCAGTAATCATTTTTTTTCTTATTCATTGGTACATTTCTTTATTTTGCCAATCATTTTTTTTGCACAGATACGTGGCTCACGGTATGTTCACTATGAACAAGTTTTGGGAAAAATATTTTAGTATTTTGACCTATATCGGACAAGGTTCGTCCTATCTCAGCCCGCGTGCTTATGGTATGTTGCACAAAATGCACCACGCATTTAGTGATACTGAAAAAGACCCACATTCTCCACATCACGCATCAAATTTGTTTACAATGATGTACAAAACAAAAAAAATCTATGACGATTTGTTGCATAACAAATTTGCTGATTTTGAAGCACGTTTTGATGTCAGACAAGTATGGAGAAGATTAGAAAATTGGGCAGAAACTTGGTTTTCTCGCATCGCTTGGGGTGCTTTGTATGTTGCTTTTTATGTATTGTGTTATATTTATTTGGATATGCACTGGGCATTTTTTCTTTTATTGCCCGTTCATTTTTTGATGGGACCAATTCATGGTGCGATTGTAAATTGGGCAGGTCATAAATACGGTTATAGTAATTTTGATAACAATGATGAGTCAAAAAATTCATTAAATTTTGATTTTTTGATGATGGGCGAATTATTCCAAAACAATCATCATAAATTGCCAAACCGCGTTAATTTTGCAGTGAAATGGTATGAAATAGACCCAATTTATCCAATTATTAGAGTTTTGGATTGGGTTAAAATTATCAGATTAAAACCTAAATCTATTTAATAAAAAAAAATGCTCAATTTTAAAAATTGAGCATTTTTTTTGTTTATAAAAATAATAATCATTTTTTTACGTTATCTTTTAAATATTTTTCAACTTTATTATTTATTCAAAAATGCGTTTATTGTTTATTTTTTTTTATTTTATTTCTTTTTATGTTAATTCATTTGCACAAAATCTTGATTGTAATGCAATAGAAAAAGAATATCGATACACATTGAATAAAATTGAAAAAGGTAATTTTTTTTTGAACGAATATAGAATAAATGCTAATCGTTTTGCCTTAGACGAACCAGATTATTTTCAAAATTTTGAAAAATATTATTATACATTAGATAAAAGAGAAGGCAAAAATAATAAACCAATTCTAAAAGCAATTATTCTTAGAAAAGAAAAAAATAAAGTCAATTATTATTATGAATATTTTTTTGATAATAATAGCGAATTTATTTTTTATTCCGAACAAAAACAATCTGAAACATCTTTAGTAGCACAAGATAAAATTAAGTTTTTTTTTCAAAAAGAAATAGTTTTAAAATGGTTTAAAAACGAATCTGAAATGAAAGATAAATCAGAAGACCCACAAAACAAAGTAGATAAAATATTGAAAGATGTCAAAAAAATGAAAAAAAAATTTGATGCAGATGTCGAAAAATTATCTAAATTTTAAAAAATCGTAACTATTTAAGTTATTTTGGTGCAAACGTCCACGCTTGTACGAAGTTCTTAAAACATATATAAACAAAATAAAAAAAATCACCAAAAAAATAAAAAATGTTCACAGGAATTATCGAAAAACTTGGAAAAATTGTTAATATTATAGACGATAAAACAAATAAACATATTGTTGTGGAAACAGATTTTGCTCACGAACTAAAAATTGACCAAAGTATCGCACACAACGGGGTTTGTTTGACAGTTGTTGCCATTGAAAATAATTTGCACACCGTAACCGCAGTCGAAGAAACTTTACAAAAAACAAGTTTAAATGATTGGAAAATTGGAAACTATCTTAATTTAGAAAGATGTTTGGCTTTTGGAGGACGAATAGATGGACATATTGTGCAAGGACACGTTGACCAAATCGGATTTTGCAAAAATATCGAGGACAAAGACGGAAGTTGGTTTTTTACTTTTGAATATGATGCCAAAGAAGGCAATCTTACCGTAGAAAAAGGCTCAATTTGTGTCAATGGAGTAAGTTTGACAGTGGTAAATGCTAAAAAAAATGAATTTTCTGTCGCAATTATTCCTTATACATACACGCACACGCAATTTCAATATGTAGAAATCGGACAAAAAGTAAACCTTGAATTTGATATTTTAGGAAAATATATCAAAACATATTTGCAAAATTTGTAAATTTTTTAATAATAATAAAAAAAATGGTAACATCTAAAAAAATATATGGATTGGTTGGTTATCCACTGAGTCATTCTTTTTCTCCAAAATACTTTCAAAAAAAGTTTCAAAAAGAAAAAATTGATGATGTAAGTTATGAGTTATTTTTGTTAGAAAATATTAATTTATTTCCAAATCTATTCAAAAACAACCCAAACTTACAAGGTGTCAATGTTACGATTCCATATAAACAAACCATTATACCTTTTTTAGATGAATTAGATGAAAGTGCCAAAAAAGTTGGTGCAGTAAACGTAGTCAAAAAATTAAAAAATGGTCAATTAAAAGGTTATAATTCTGATATTTTTGGCTTACAACAAACATTCGATAATATTTTAACATATTTTCCTACTCAAAAACCAAAGGCTTTAATTTTTGGTACAGGTGGTGCCGCAAAAGCCGTAGAAGTGTGTTTAAATGATTATTTGATAGATTTTCAGTATGTTTCTCGACAATCAACAAAAGAAAATTGTTGTCAGTATGAAAATTTAACAAATAATATTCTCGAAAATCATTTATTATGGATAAATACTACTCCTGTAGGTATGTATCCACACAATAATCAATGCTTACCTATCGTTTATGATGTGATTAGTCCACAACATTTTCTTTTAGATTTAATTTATAATCCCGAAGAAACTTTGTTTTTATTGGAGGGAAAGAAAAAAAATGCAAATATTCAAAATGGTTTACAAATGTTGCACGCACAAGCAGAAAAATCGTGGGAAATTTGGCAGTCAAATTGTTAATTATATATTCTTTTTTATTTAAAATTGTAATCATATTAGTAAAAAACACACATTGTTAAGAAAATATTAAAAATCATAAAAAAAGTTAAAAAAAAAACAAAAAAAATATGTAAGTTTTTTTGCAGATGTAATATTTTTATCATAATTTTGCCACAACAAAAATGAGTTAATTGACAAAGCAACTCTAATTCTTTAAAAATTTATAAAGTTATTTTAGTTTTCTTTACACAACACCAAAATCTTAAAACATTTATACTTATGAGATGTTTACAATTTCTATCATTGTTTTTTTGCTGCAATTTATTCCTGCTGAATATAATTGCCCAATCATCAGCTTTAGACCCGTTCGATGATGTTGCCACCGCAATATACACAAAAAATCTTAAACAGGCGGAATTTTTACTAAGCCAAATCTTAGCAAAAAATCCAAAAAACTTAAAAGCTCTTCAAATGCGCGCCCAAATACGTACAGGAATAGGAAGCTTTAAAGATGCCATTTCTGATTTATTAGAAGCCACCAAATTAGAAAGTGGAAATGCAACTTTGTATAACGATTTAGGAGATTGTTATTACAAAGCAGGAGAATATGCACTTGCCTTAGTAGAATACCAAACTTCAAATAAAATATTTGGAAGTGATGCAAAAACCTATATTGGTATGGTAAAATGTGCGATTGCACGTGGAAATATTTCAAGTGCCAAAGAAGTTTTGAAAAATGGTAAAAAAATTGACAAAAATAACCAAACTTTATGTGCCTTAGAAGGATATGCTTTGTTATTAGAAGACCAACATTTCAAAGCGTATGAGATTTTGAACTCAACATTGCAAAGAAATGAAAAACATCCTGATGTAAATTATTACTTAGGTTTGTATCACGAAAAAACAAATAATTATAAGCAAGCCATTTACTTTTACAACAGAGCAATCATTGAGGATAAATTTTTGTTGGAGGCTTTTATTGCAAAAGGCAGATGTTCTTTGAAAGAAGGCAACTATAGACAAACTAAAAAAGAAATAGGTGATTTAAGACTAAGCAAAGAATACGTACAAACAAATTTTAGAGATAATTTAGAACTTAGATTGCTTGAATTTATTGCTGAGTATAGTTCTAATACTAATGGGTCGTCAAGTAAAAGTTTTACTGACGCTGAAAGTTTATTTAATAATATTGTTTTTAGAAAACAAGGAGAAAATTTTGTATTATATCAAAAAGTATTAGATATGATTTTGAATTACACAAAATTTAGGAATGAATCTAAAAGCAAAGGCATAGAAAGCTCGCCAAATATCATTGGATTAGGAATTGCTTGTTCAAGAAGATTAATTCAAAAAAATGACGATTATAACGCACATCTAAACTTAGGTACATTATACTACAAAATTGGATTAGTCAAAGACGCAAAGAAAAATCTTTTAAGTGCGTTAGACAAAGCACATATCGCTAATATAGACCCAAAAGAAGCTGAAAATATTTTAGTTAAATTAAATTCAATTTCTAATGACCAAAAAGGACCTACAATATATATTTCAAGTCCTGCAATGGCTTCTGCACGTGGGGGAATTTTAATTGAAAATCAACCAGAAAAACTTTCTGTGATGGGAATGGTAGCAGACGATAGCAAAATATCATCTGTATTAGTCAATGGTAATCCCGCTAAATTGAACGAAAATGGTAATTTTGAATCAGAAGTTTATCTCAAAGAAGGTATTACTGAAATTAAAATTATAGCCTCAGATGACTTTGGAAACTCAACCACGCATACATTTTCTGTGAAAAAAAAAGTTGAAAAAGACAATGGGGGTTTTATGGAACTCAAAAAAATAATGGGCAGAAAAAAAGCAGTTATTTTAGCCACTGATGAATATGATTTTTGGTCTAAACTTAATAATCCTATCAATGATGCTAAAGAACTTAAACGTGTTTTAGAAACTAATTATGGTTATGAAGTAGAAATTGTTGAAAACCCAACACAAACACAAGCATTAGCCAAATTGCGTCAATTAGCAAAGGCAAAATATCAACCAAACGACCAATTATTGCTCTTTTATGCAGGGCATGGTGATTATGACAATGATACTAAATTAGGATATGTTATCTTAAAAGATTCAAAAACTGTTGATAAAGACCCTGAAAGAACTACTTGGGTTTCTCACACAAACGTAGAAACCTTATTAGCAGGCATAGATTGTAAACATGTGGGCGTAATTATTGATGCTTGTTTCAGTGGTACATTTGATAAAGAATTAGCTTTGACAAGAGGTGATGGGAACATAACTGATTTAAAAAGGTATGTCAATGAAAAAATGAAGATTCAATCAAGAAACTTTATGACTTCAGGCGGAAAAAACTATGTATCTGACGGCAGACCTGGTAAACATTCTCCATTTATGGAAAAATTATTAGAAATTCTAACCAATGTAAAAGGAAATGCAGTGCTTAGCTGGAGCGATATTGCCAAAGATATGAAAAAAGTAAAAGACTTTCAACCAAAATCGGGTATTTTTACAAAGCACGAAGCAGGAGGTGAGTTTTTATTTTTACACGAAGATAAATAAACTTTATTACACAAGTTTTAAATAATACAAAATAAAAAAAGTCAGATAAAAATCTGACTTTTTTTATTTTGTATTAAAAATCTTCTAATATTTTTTTTCTTTTTTCTTGAAATTCTTCCTCTGAAAGCAAACCCTTTTCTTTTAAAGAAGATAAAGTTTGAAGCCTTTCGAGTACACTTTCCGCTTCGGTTTCAGTTTTTTTATTGTTATTCTCACCATTTTTGCTTTGTTCTTGAGGCTGTTCTTCGCCTTTGAATCCCATTGCACTATTGGCTTGTTTTCTTAAATCATCGACATAACTTTTTCCTTTTTCAAAAGCGTCTTCATAAATTTTTTTAGCATTATCAAAACTAAACGCTGAAACTGCCTCTCCAATTTCTAAATACTTTTTAAAAACTTGCCCCATTGCATAAGTAGAAGTACCTGAGAGTACAACCATTGGCATACTACCCAAAAAAGCACCTACCACAGGAATAGATTTTAATAAACTTGCTCCAATTTTTGCAATTGTCGCTCCTGCAATCGAACCAATCACATTTTTTGCAAAAGCCTCGTTATAATCGCTTTGATAGAGCATACAAAGTTCTTTATACATATTTAATTGAATAGCCGAAACCGCCACAATATCTAAAATAGGCAATGGAATAGCCCCTGCACCCATTGACCAAAGTACATGGCTATCAATAGTTTGGTCTGCCAAATAAGAAACTTTACTACTCATAAAAATAATTTTTTATAGAATTTAATAAATAAATTAAGTAACTTGCATTACAAGGTACTCGGTATATAATTATAACGTTAAAAAGTTCAAAAAAGTTCTATAACAAGGTTATTTTTTTTGCAAATCAACTTCTTTAACAATTTTATCAGCATTATAAGTAATACTTTTGATAGGTTTTCCTTTTGCGTCAAATTGTTTCCATTCGCCATTTTTTTTATCATAACGGTACAAACCTGTCAAGATTAAATTTCCATTTTCATCAAATGCTTTATAAACTCCTGCTTTCATTCCGCCACGATAAGTAAAACTTTCGGTTAGATTTCCGTTTGAATTATAGATATTAACTGCTCCATTTTTGATGTTATTTTTATATTCAATTGTTTTAGAAAGTGAACCGTTTTCAGTATAATATTTTGCGATTCCTTCTAATTTATTGTTGATAAAAGTTTCTTCTGTGGCATTTTTTCCATTTTCAAAATAAGTTATCCAAGTATTATTTTTTCTACCTTTTTCGAAAAAAGTGATTGTTTTTAGATTTCCATTTTGATAATATTCTTTGGTTTCTTGTTCTGATTCGTTATTTTTAAAAATTGTTTGTGATTTAATTTGTCCATTGGCATAATAAAATTTTTCTGTTCCAACTCTAAAACCGTTTTTATAATTGGTTTCTTGTTTTGGTTTTCCATCATCATAAAAAGCCAAATAATATTTGTCTGTCTGGTCATCATCATAAAAAGTTTTGAGGACAAGAATTCCTTTGGGATTATACAACAAAAAATCGCCTTGTTTTTTTCCGTTTTTATTAGTGGCTTTGAGTTGTAATTGTCCGTTTTCGTGGTATGTTTTATAGATTCCGTGCTGAATACCATTTTTATATTCTTCTTCGGAACGGATTTTGGCAGATAAATAAAATTGTTTTTTTATTCCGTTTAATTTTCCTTGCTCAAAATAGGCTTCTTCTTGTAAGACTTCATTTTGTTCATAAAAAATTTCAGATTTTCCGTGTGGTAAGTTTTTTTGGAATTCTACTTTTTTAGCAACATTTCCGTTGTCATAATAATGCGTTAAAGTTCCTTGCAAGCTATCATTTTTATATACTCCTGCTTGTAATATTTTTTTTCCATCAGGTGCGTACATACGAAAAGCACCGTTTTTGAGGTCGTTTTTAAATGAAATTTCGCCTTGTTTCTCACCTGTTTTGTAGTATGTAACAAAAACGCTATCTTTTTCATTTTCTTTATAAAAACCTTTCAAAACCATTTCTCCTTTGGTAGAATAGGCTTTGTATTCGCCTTCTTTTATTTCTTGGTTTCCTTTGGCAACAACAAAAAACTCCTCTTTTAGTTGATTAGGAATTGTATCAAAATAAACCATTTTTTTTTGTTGTGCCAATATATTTGAATTGCAAATAAAAAATAAAATAACAATGATGTTATATTTCATAACGTAAAATTTTTAAGTGATTTATCAATTTAAACGTTATTTTTTGTTTTTTGTTGCCATTTTTTATAAAACCAAAATTATAAAATAAAAAAACTATCAAAAAAAATTAGTTTTTTTTGATAGTTTTTTTGAGATGAATATGAAAAGACTATTCAGCCATTTTATTTCTAATTTCTTTTGAGATACCTAAAATATTATCCAAATCTTTAGATGTAAACTCGATAATACTTTCACTTTCGCCTCCTACTTCAATCACATCGCCTGAAGTTTTTACGCTTGCTTCTTTTGTTTTGATAGTAATTTTTACGTTTTCGTACATTTTTTGCAAACGATTCAATTGCTCAATCAAAGATTTGATATTTGAATTATCATCATAAAAAGAAAGCAATAAAAGCAACTGGTCTAATACAATTTTTTGGTCGCCAATACGATTGCTCAATAAAGGGTCTGGTTTTTTCTTCGCAATTTCGCAAGTCAAATATAAAGCTTCCACCCAGCCTGCTGTCAAAATCAAAATAGTAAGGTCAGGTCTTCCTTTTTCTTGCAAGTGTTCGTTGATATTTTCTAAATTTTTGTTTGTTTCCAACAATAATTTTTCGAAATTATCTTTTTCTTTTGAGCCAGCCAATTTTTTGATAGTATTAAAATCAAAGTGTTCTCCAATTTTAAGTCCGTCAGCCATACCTTTCACTGCTGTCAAATAATTAAGTGCATCTTGAGTCTGCCCATAAATGTTTGCGTAACCCAAATCTGTACTATAAATACCAAGATTGACAGATTGTTTGTAGTTATTGTTGTATTTTGAAAAGTCATCAGCATTGCTCAATACTTTCTTTTCATAAGGCACGCTCAATTCTTTGATTAGAAATAAAATTTCTATTGGCAAAGGAATTGATTTCATAATATCACTTAACACTTCTTTTGAGAGAGCAGAAGATTTAGGAGCTTTTTTAGTTCCTTCCTTATCTTGTTTTAAAAGGTCTTTTCCAGTTTTTTCTCCGCTTTCTGCGCAAGCAAATAAAAAGATTACTAAAGTTGTATAAATAATAAAATTTCTCATAGTTATTTTTAAATTGAGAATGAATATTTTAGTAGTTGATTATACCTTTTCCCAAAAGGAACAATTTTAATTTCTTCTATTGTAGAAGAAAGGGAATTATTTTTAAATTATTATTTTTTATTTCTAAATGTTGGAAATATTTTATAAATTTTTCCAGCTAATTTTTGAAGCAATGTACCAAAACCTTTAATTAAATCAAAATACAAAGTAAGATAAAGTATAAAAGTAAAAGCCCAAATGACAGACATATTAAACCAATACGTGTCAAATAATTTACCAAAAAGATGTTTTTTGGGTGCCATAAAATGTGTTCGATAGTCTAAAGGATTACTCGAAATTTTTGGCTCCAAAAATACAGGGTCAATTTGTTGTAAAAGTTGCCCTTTATGTTCTATCAGCATATTTTTAACTTCTGCATTTCTTACAAATCCTGATAAGCCATCATTAAAATAAGTGTCTTTTTGTTTATTCAAATTATAGTTTTTATCTCTATTTTTACGAATAATATCAGGTAATTTTTCTTTATCTTGGTCAGCTTCATTGACTTTGTTTTGAAATTTAGTTGTAAGGCTATCAAAATATATGTTCAAATTTTCTGCTGTAGGTGTATCAAAACTTTCTACGGTCATTTTTTTGTCCAAATCTACATCTTTCAACAAGTTCAAATATGCTTTTTCAAGTTTTATTTCATTTTTTATTAAGTCTAAATCTTTTTTCAAGACTTTTTTGATAGAATCATTTTTATCGGATTTTTCACGATTATCAATGCTTCTATTGACTCTATTTTTGAGTTCGGGTATCCAAAATTTTGCTTTGAATTGGTCGCGGCTTGATTCAGCGTCTAACTCTTGAAAATCCTTTTGAAATTTATTGTGCATAAAATGATCAACTGTGATGGCTTCAAAAGCCCATCTTGATACCATAATATCCGCCAATAAAGGTACTTTTCCTTTTTCACTGATAGCGTGATTCATTTTTTCATACCTAAAAATAATCCCACTTAAAATAAGTTGCGGAATTAATAACAAAGGAATTGTAATATAAATCGTAATGACAGAATTAAAAGTAGAAGAAATATTTAAACCTAATACATTCGCAAAACAAGAAACAGCAAATAATATGCCCCAATAACTCAATAATTCACCTTGTATTCCTAAAATTGCATTGCCAATGACCACAAAACTCAACGTTTGAATGGCTGAAAGCATAAATAAAATAATTATTTTTGATGACAAATATCCAAATCTACTCAAATTCAAAAACTTTTCCCGCTTTTGTATTTTTTTATCTTTGATAATCTCTTCCGCACTGACGGTCAGCCCCATAAACAAAGCAATAATAATACAAATTAAGATATAAGCTGGAATATTGTCATTGTATCTAAATACATAATTTTCGGTTTTAGGCTCATTTTGAAAACGAATAATAAATGCTAACAAAATCGCTAAAACAGGGGCTTCCAACAAGTTAATGAGCATATATTGTAAATTTCCAACTTTTGATAAAAAATCTCTTATCGTAAAAAGAATCGATTGTTTTACAACATTTGGTCTATGCAAAGAAGAGGGAGGTTGTTCGGTAATAGTTGCCACTTCTTTGACTTGAAACTTTTGTTTGAAACGTCTGTTCCAATCTATAGGTGCAAATTGTCTTTTTCCTGTTTCACGTCCATAATCATCATATACTTCTTTTTCGATAATTTTGAACATCTCCTCTGGATTGTCGTGTTCTTTGTCTGCATCAGCCTGATTGGTTTCTCTTTTGAAATATTTAATAGCCTCAATAGGATTGCCTTGAAAAGCCAAATAACCACCTCTATCTAAGATAATCATTTCATCAAAAGTTTTGTAAATATCTGATGAAGGTTGATGAATAACGACAAAAATCAATTTACCACGCAAAGCCAATTCTTTTAACAAATCGACCACATTTTGAGAATCTTTGGAAGATAAACCCGAAGTTGGCTCATCAACAAACATCACTGCAGGCTCTCTAATTAACTCTAAAGCAATGTTTAATCGTTTTCTTTGTCCGCCTGAGATTTTTTTGTTTAAAACATTCCCAACTTTTATATCTTTGATATGTTCTAAGCCTAAACTATCCAAAGTATCGATGACTCGCTCGTGGATTTCATTTTCTTTCAAATGTGCCAAACAAAGTTTGGCATTATAATAAAGGTTTTGGTAAACCGTTAAATCTTCTAATAAAAGGTCATCTTGAGCAATAAAACCAACTACGCCATCAATTTTATCTGTATCGTTGTGTACGTCCATTCCATTGATATAGACATTGCCCGAATAGGGATTTTCTATACCCGAAAGTACATTCATCAAGGTAGTTTTTCCTGCACCACTTCCACCCATAATTCCAACTAATCGTCCTTGTGGATAAGAAAGAGTCATCGGTTGTACGCCAATGGCTCCGTTTGGAAAACGATACTCGATATTGCTGGCAGTAAAAGATAGTTTTGTACTTTTGAGGCTTTCCATAAAAAACTCATTGACCTCATTAAAATACAAACTAATACCTTTGCCAGAACGAATCGTGCTTCCTGCGGGGAACTGATAGACTACGCCTGACCGCATAGGAAATCCATTGCGTTTCAGATTTTCACCTTTTCCAAGATATTTTACAAAAAATATTCCTTCAGATTTTAATTTATTTTTTTTAACAACCGTTGTGGCGTTGTCGTCGTGGCTACCACCTTGTTTGTTTAATTCATCATTAGTAACAATTACATACTTAAAAATGAGTTCGCCTTGAAAGTTATCAAAGACTAAACTTTTATGTAATTCATTGTCTGATTTTTCTGAACCTGCGACTAAAATTTCTCCTGCTTCTTTTAAATCTTCGTCAGTATCTGTATCAGGATTATGGTATTTTAATTGGCTCGAACTTTTTGATAATACGAAAGCACCTAAATCTTTATATTCACTTTTGAGTTTAAAATAATCGGCTACGGCTTCAATCACTCCTTTTCTTGAGCGAGAAAACCCGCCAATAGTAATTAATTCAAAAATACGCACTAAAATTAGTACCTTTTGGTATAAATCTAATTGTGCTTTTGTTATTTTTTCGACTTCTCTATTTACCTTGATAGATTCTGTAACTTTTATTTCACCTTGTACTTGTTTTTCAGTAGAAAGATTAAATTGGCTTTCAGCGATTTTTTCAGCAACAGGCAATATTGTTTTTTGTAAATATTCAATATGATAAGAAGTGCTTGTTTGTGAAGAATCCCAAGGTGTGTAAGTATAAGTATTTTCCTTATTATTTTTCTCGATGTATTTTTGTAATTCGCTAATATAATCTTGCTCAGCTTGTTCTACACTACCCTTAGTTGTTTTATCACCTTTGAATGGAAAACCAACAACAGCCAAACGAAAACGTTTTACGTATTCATTTGCGAGTTCTTCGTTCAATTCTGCAATTAAATAATCTTTTACAAAGTCATATTCTTCTTGTGTTACCCCGCCGTCTTGTCTGCTTAACAAAGCAAAAAGGCGTACAAGGGTTTCAAGTATTTCCTTACTCATTATTTTTAGGTAGTATTTCTAATTCATTTACTATTTTTTATGTGGAATGAATTATATTAAAATTAAAAAACATTTTTGGTTTAAAAAAACAAAATTACATAATTTTTTGATGGGATAATTTTTCTTAAAAAAATCCCATCAAAAAAGTATAAAAAAAACAGATGCAAAATAATTTTAATATGTTTTAAAATCAAAACTTACATCAACCAAGTCAGCAAATTCTTGTCCTGCTTCTTGCATATCTTCATCATCTTCATGATAATACCAGACAACTTTTGCACCGTCAATACTTTCTAATTTAGATAAAATATCTAAAATCAATTTAGAAGAAGCGGTATTAAAATATTCCAATTTAAAATTAAATTCGGTTTCAGGTCTTGGAGAGTCTTTGTATTTATCTAACCATTCCAAAATAGGCCCGTAAAAATCAGCCGAATCTTCAGGTAAAGAACGACCTGAGATTTCAAAAAAACCGTTGTTGTGGTCTAAGATGACTTTTGGTGTATCTTCGCCTCCATCACGAGTTAAAATTTCCATATGTACAAAATCTTTGTTTATGAACAGAGTTATATTATATTTTTACTTTTATTATCTTAGATGATATTATAAATAATTTAAAAAAAAATTTATAATACTACCTTATTTTAATTTTTGTTGTGTGTGTTTAAATCATTTTTTTTAGTTTATGACTTAAACTTTGTTAGTCAGCCGTTACTACTCTTCTAATCACTGTTTTGAGTGAGAAAAAAGAAATATTTTCGTTAATTGGCTCAAAATCAAACTGCAATTTTTGCCCTGATTTTCTTGCCATATCAATAAACCCAAGCCCTGCACCACCTTTGGCAGAAAGACCTTTGTTGTTTTTGATAACATCTTTGTAATATTCTTTTAAACCTTCTTTGTCCAAAGAGTTAATATGTGCTAATTTATCTTGCAACATTTTAACTTTGTCATTAGTAATTGGGTTTCCAGAAGTAATCACATATTTATCCTCTTGTTTGCCTACCATAAAAATAGCGGCATTGTGGTCGGTTAAATCAATTTCTTCGATTTCGTCTGCGTGTTTGACAATGTTTTGTAAACATTCCACCATCACATTAAAAACTTTTCTTTTGATAGACGAATCTTCTCCAATAGCGTCCATATTACGTTCCGCCATTGCTAAAACAGATTTTGTAATCTCCTGCGTAAACTCGCCTTCATAAACTAATATTAAGTTACGGGCAACCATAGTTTTGTGCAGCTCATAAATGTACTTCATAAAATCTTTCGGTGTTTACTATTATTCAGTAGATAAACAAATTTTTGCAAAATTAAACAATTTTTTTAATATTTACCTTATATTTCTAAAACATTATTCAAAATTAAATAATTAATTTGAAAAAAAATAATTTTTTACAATTTTAGTGCAAATAAAATTTATTTTTTTGAATTATTTTTATTTTTTCGAATATTTTTTTAAAAAAAATAAGAATTTTTTTTTTATAATTTAATACCAATTAACAAAACATCGTCAGTTTGTTTGTTTGCTCCTTTCCAATCTTCAAATTCTGTGTCCAATTTATCCTGTACGGCAGGCATTCCTTTGGGTGCAAATTCTGTGATGATATCACGGATTTTGCGTGGTGAGAATTTTTTATTTTTATTACCACCAAATTGGTCAGGAAATCCATCTGAAAATACATACACCGAATCACCTTCTTGGTAGTTGATGATAGTGTTTGTAAATCTCATGTGGTTATTGTATTGAGCGCCACCCACAGGGAATTTATTGCCTTTTATTTCGTATAAATGTCCGTCATTAAAATAATAAAGAGGTCTATGAGCAGAGGCATATTCAATTTGTCTTTTCTTATAATTGATTTTACAAAAAGCAATATCCATTCCATCTCTTGAAGAACTATCATCACCATCTTGTTTCAAAGTACGTGTAACCTCTGAATCTAATTTATCTAAAATTTCTCCCGGACTTGCTCCTTCCTGCATATTAACAATATTGTTTAACAAGAAAAATCCAATCAAAGACATCAAAGCACCCGGTACACCATGCCCCGTACAATCGACTGCGGCAATATAAACATTTTCTCCATCTTGATAAAACCAAGGAAAATCTCCACTGACCACATCACGCGGCTTATAAATCATAAACGAATCAGGGATATATTGTCTTACATAAGCAGTGTCAGGCAAAATTGCTTCTTGAATACGTTTGGCATAATTAATACTATCTGTAATTTTCTTATTTTTGACAGAAAGTTCGTTTTCAATTGTTTTTCTTTCTGTAATATCGTGAGAAACTACCAATACAGACTCCATTACTTGTTGGTCGTTGTACTCAGGAATAGCATTTACCTGCATTACTCGGTCTCCCATCTCAGAAGGGAAATTCATTTCCGAAGTCGTTTTTGTATTTCTCATACGCACTTCACTGAGAATATCTTGCCAAGCATTCAAAATAATTGTATTTTTACTTGGATCTTCGTTGAGTTCTAATTGGTCTAAATCTCTTTGTAAATATTCATCTACGCCTTTTCCTGTGTAATCTTTGATGATTGGATTGATATAAAACACCTTTCCATCTTTGGTAATACGTGTAATTAAATCAGGTGAATTTTCAGAAAGTGCTTGCATTTGTCCACGCAAACGTTGCTCTTTTTCAGCGGCACGTCTTTCAGTAATATTTCTTGAATTGACAATAATACCTTGAATAGCACTATCACTCAATAAATTAATACCTGTTGCCTCCAACCAAATTCTATCTCCGTTTTTAATAAAATAACTAAACTGCACCGTAATTTTTTCATCAGGATTTGCCAATAAATCTTTAAACATTTCCTCAAAAGTGCTTTTTCCTTCTGGGTGAATATGCGTAACATCACGAATACCCGTCATTTCCTCCTGCGTATAACCTAATATTTTTTCTACTGATGGCGAAATATATCGAATCGTTCCATTAGGTTCATAGATTGTAATCACCTCAGAAGCATTTTCTAACAAAAGGCGAGTTCTATCTGTTGCTTTTTGTACCTCCTGAATTTGGCTTTGTAATTCTAAGTTAGTACGTTCCAATTCCACTTGGGTTGCCTCCATTATTTCTGCGTTTTGACGCAAAACCTCTTGTTGTAATTGTAGTTCAGAAGTTAGTTTTTGAGATTCTTCGAGTAAAATTGAAGTTCTTTGATTGACTTTGATATTAAATACAGTTCGGGCAATCAATTCACTAATTTCTCTTATAAATTCAACTTCACGATGTTCAAATTTTTCAAAACCTGCAAATTCTACTACTCCGTACACATTTTCATTGGTTATCAAAGGAGCGACCAAAATACATTTTGGTTTTTTATCCCCCAAAATACCAGAACTAATCGTTATATAATTATCAGGAATTTCAGTTCTTACGATAATATCTTTTTCCATAGCCGCCTGCCCTACTAATCCTTCTGCAAATTTGAACGTATTTTTAAGATATTTTTTCTTATTATAGGCATAACTTGCGTTCATTTCTAAGACTAAATTTGAAGCATCACTATCATTGACTACATAAAAAGCGCCTTGTACTGCGTCAATTTTTTTGGTAACAAATTCACACACCAAATCACCTAATTCCTCCAACTTAGTGATAGAAGGTAAAATATCTCCAATTTCAGCCAAACCTTCCACAATCCAAGTACGTTCTTCATCACGTTCTTGTGAAGATGAAATACTATTACGCATCGTCAATAAAGCCGTTCCTAATGAATCGTTTTGGCTGGCAGGTCTAAAATCCGCCTTTAAATCTCCCTTTCCAATATCTCTTGCAAATTTTGCTTTTACTTTTAGATTTTCTACTAATTCATCTAATTTGTAGCCCATTTCTCCAATCTCATCGCTTCCTCTGTTGTTTTTAGGTTTATCAGGCAATACTCCTTGTGCTAAATAATCGACTGTATCTTTCAAAGTAAGCAATGGACTGACCAAACTTTGACGTGAAAATATAATTCCAATCAAAACAGAAATTAAAAAAACAGCAAAACCAGCCAACAACAAATTATTTCTTAGTGTATAAGTAGGTGCATAGATTTCTGATTTATCAATTTTAACTACAATTCCCCAATCTACCAAGCCGATATAATGCCAAGTAGCCAAAACTTTTTCTTTTCTGTAATCAATATCATCTAAAAAAGGATAAAGTTCTTTTTGGTCTTTGACAGAATTTTGAATTGATTTTTCGTTTATAGTTCCCATATAAACTACTTTTGAGCGGTCAGAATTTTTATCTAATCGAGGTTGATTCAAATACACGACTTGATTTCCAAAAGATTTTGTCAAAATAATCTCGCCTGTGTTGCCCAAACCTGTGCTATCTCTTACCAAATCAAGTACATATTGCATACGTGTTTCATAGATAAGTATGCCTAATAAATTTTTTTTATCATCTCGAATAGGAGAAGCAATGTGCATCAAACTTTCGCTATTTTGTTTAAAGATATTACTAAAATAAGTAGAATCTTTGGCTATTGCAAGCGTATTTCCATCTTTTTCTTGGAACAATGCCCCTTTTTTGACCTCGTTTGCACTTTCTCCTTGTGCGTAAATAATAGTTCCGTTAGGTAAAGTTAAATATATATTTTTTATATTATTACTTGCACGCATATTTTTCATCACATTATTTAACTCTTCCTCTTTTGAGTTTGAAATGGGAATAATTTTTTCAATTTTTGTGATGCTATCTTTTTTTACTTTTTTATTATCAATTTTATTATCAATGGGTAAAATTCTAATGGTATCTTGTGAAGTATTATTTACATTTTTTACACTCAAACATTTATCTTTTACCGCTCCCAATTCACTTCCCAAATTGACTGCTGATTTTATTTTTTCAAAAAAAGTTTCTATTTTTTGTGTTTTAAGGCGTGAAACAACCTCGATAGATTCTTGATAACGGTCTTCAATAGAACGTGAACTTAAACTAAAGGCTATATAACTCACAGAGATAACAGAAATCAATACTACCGTCAGTACCAACGCTGTAATTTTAAACCCTACACCTATTTTGAATCCTTTACGTGCCATTTTTTCTTGTTGTTGTCTTTATTTTTATTTTTGTAGATTTTTTTATATTCAGTATAAATATTTTTTTCTACAATATTTATTTTAATCAATTTTACTTTTTCTGATATGAAAAAATATATTTTGTTCTATGTTTTATTAGTAATTAACAAGTTCCTTTTTTAATTCATTAGCCAAAAGTAATGCCACATCTTCTAAAAACTTAATATCTCTATCAGAAAAATCTAAAAAACTTGCTAATTCGATGACTCCCAAAACTTCATTTTCGTTTTGTGTGATGGGTGATATTAGTACAAAACTTGGCAATGATTTTCCTAAACCAGAAACGATTGGCAAATAATCTTCGGGTATTTGGCTTAGTTTGATAGTTTTAGCGTCTTTTGCTACCTGCCCTACCAGACCTTCTCCAAAATTATAAGCAGTTATCTCTGTTTTTTCTTGATAAAGTGCATAACTTGCCATCATTTTCAAAGTTTTATTTTGATTTTGGTACAATACGCCAATACTTGCCTCTAATTCTTCACACGCGTATCGCAAACTTTTTTCAATGATTTGCAAACGTTTTTCACTTTTATCTGCTAATATTTGTTTGATTTTATTGAGAGTTTCTTTGTTATGGACGCTTTCCTCGATAATATCTTGTTGTGCTTCTTGTTCTTGTTTTTGGATAGAATCTTTATCGTTTGTTACATATATAAGTTCGGTTTTTGTCGTTACGCCTAATAAAAGCCCAATAAAAGCCAGTAGCCCCAATAAATTTGTAGCGGTTGAAAGATAAAACAAACTTGGCATTTCTTTCCAGAGTTTTGAAATAGCATCAGCATACATCAAAGCATTGATACCTACGGCAAAAATTCCAATAATATATAATAAAACGGCAATATAACCAATAAATCTGTAACTGAATTTCATATTATTTTTTCTAAATTTTTTGTGATGATTATCAAAAAATTTATTTTTATTTTTGTTTATTTTTTATAATTCAATTTTTGAACCAAATTTTTAAAACTATATTTTTTCTGTTATCATACCTTCTTTGACTGATTTATCTAATGCCAACAAAAGTGCAATAATAGCATCTGTGTTCAGTACATAATCAATAGGCGTTAATTTGAGTGCAGAGGTAGGCATTGTATCAATCAAACAATCTTTGGGGTCTTGAATTATTGTCATTCCACCTTTTTCTGCAATTTTTTGCATACCCGAAGCCCCATCACGATTGGCACCAGAAAGCAATATACCTACTAACTTTTGTCTATACACATAAGAGGCAGTTTGCAACAAAATATCAATAGAAGGGCGAGAATTATTGGTCAATTCATCTGTACTTAACGTAAATGTGTTTCCAATATCTATGCCTAAATGATAATTTGCGGGTGCTAAATAAATACTATTTTTTTTAACACTTTCTTTATCTAATGGTTCTTTGATTTCGATATTACTTTTAATATTTAATGCTTCCACAAAGCCATTGCGTACATGACGCAAGCGATGCAAACACATAATAATGGGTAGTTCAAAATCACGCGGCAACGAAGATAGTATCTTATTTATCACTTGAAAACTACCTGCTGAGCCTCCAATCACAATAGCTTTATAATGATTACCTATCATAATTTAATTAATTTTTTTTGATTAAATTTTTTTATTTCAAATAGTTTTAATACAAAAATAACATATTTTAAAAACAACGATTTTTTTTAATCTTTTGTTTTTTTATATACTTTTTCTTCGTTATTAACAATTGTAAATTTATTAGCGATTTCACACCAAATTAAAGATTCTTTTGAGCCAACAATCAAATAACTATTTTTAAATAAACTTTCGTGAAAAACTTTCAACACTTGGTTTTGTAAGGCTTGATTAAAATAAATCATTACATTTCTACACAAAATCAAATCAAATTTACCAAAAGAAACCTCAGAAACTAAATTATGCTCGCGGAAAATAACATCTTTTACCAAAGATTTATCCATCATTGCTTTGCCATTTTGTTCTTTATAATATTTATCAATGCTAAGTGTTCCTTTTGCTCTTTCGTAATTTTTAGCATTCAATTCCATATTTTTAAGTGAATATGCTCCATCTCTTGCTTTTTGTAAAATAGCCATATCTACATCACTCGCCACAATTCTGACTTTATCCAAACAATCTAATTCTTTGAGTGTGATTGCCATCGAATAAACTTCCTCGCCTGACGAACAGCCTGCGTGCCATATACTAATGGTTTGATTATCCATCAATAAATTAGGCAAAATATTTTCCCTTAATTCTACCCAAAAACTTGGGTCTCTAAACATTTCTGTAACATTGACTGTAATTTCAGAAATAAAATCTTGAAAATATTTTTTATCACAAGTGTTTATCTTTTCTAAAAGGGCATCAAAAGAACTAAATTTATATAATTCTATTATTCTTTGAATACGTCTTTTGAAAGAAGACATAGCATAATTACCAAAATCATAGTTAAAACGAGTTTTGATAAGGTCAGTCAAAGAACGAAGTTGTGCAATTTCTATTTCTTGTATCATGGTCTAAAAAAAATAATATTAAAACAAAAAATATTTCATTATTAAATAAAATATGATAATTTTTCACAAAGATAGATTTTAAAACGTGTATTACAAAATTTTTTTATAAAATATTTATAATTATTATTTTTATAGGATAAAAATACCTCCTATTTTTATTTTTTTGGCTGTTTATCGATATATTTTTTGTTCTTAATTTGATGTTATTACAAAACTTTATTTGTAACTATTTAGGTTGGTTAATAAAATTATTATTTTGAATTTCGTGCAAGCGTGGACGCTTGCACGAGATATTAACTGGTGCAAGCGTCCACGCTT
>RDXZ01000048.1 GCA_004293265.1 Bacteroidota bacterium
AATTATTATTTTGAATTTCGTGCAAGCGTGGACGCTTGCACGAGATATTAACTGGTGCAAGCGTCCACGCTTGCACCAAAATAACCTAAATAGTTACCAATAAAAAAACTAAAAATATGCAATCTCAACAACCTTCTTGGGAAACTTTGAAAACTAAGTTAGATGAAACCGAAAGTTTTCCGTTGTTATATATGTTCAAATTTGTGTTGCCTTCTGATAATCATAAAATAGCATTATTGACAAAACAATTTGAAGAACAAAATGGTGAAATTACGATGCGTACTTCTGCCACAGGCAAACATACCTCGATAACAATACGTTTGGTGGTGTTGTCTTCTGAAGAAGTTATCAATCATTACAAGCGTGCCACCAATATAGAAGGCGTGATTATGTTATAAAAACAAACCAAATAAAAATATTTTTTGCCAAAATATTTTTATTTCTATACAAATTTAAAAATTCTATGGCAAAAGAAAAAATATCAATATGATAAGTGGAAGTGATAAAACAACAAGATTTTTAGTAGGGGTAATGATGTTGGCGGGAGGAACTTATATGTTTTTAAATGCAGTACAAGTTTATACTGGTTTTTCTCATTCTTTATATAATGTGGGAAAATTTAATATTACAGGTGGAATGGTTTTGATTCCAATGATTTTTGGAATTGGAATGATTTTTTATGATAGTAAAAATTTATTCGGTTGGTTATTAGGCTTGGGTTCTTTGGCGATGTTGGTTTTTGGAGTGATTTCAAAAACGCAACTACAACTCAAAAATATGACTTCTTTCGAATTGATAGTGATTTTGGTACTAATGATAGGAGGTTTGGGCTTATTTTTAAGTTCTTTGAAAGGAGATAGAAATTAACAATATAAAAAGTATTATGACTAACTCAACAAATAATGCCAAGCTTCTTTGGTTTCGAATAGATATTTTGGTGCAAAGTGTCCTACTTTTCATTAATTTGATTTGCCTGTTATTTTTTTATTATGTATTTGTATATTCTGCCCTTATTCAACTTTTTATGGGTTTTTATCAATTTATCATAAGTGGTTTGCCTAATATGTTTTTGAATTATTCTGATAAAATAAAAAAATATCGTTATATTCATTTTTATACTTCTACTATTTATTTACTCATTTTATTTTTGTATTCGGCTTCAAATGATTCATTTAGGTTCTTAAGGTCTTTGAATGATTTTCTACTTTACATTTTAGGGGGTGCGTTTTTTATTGTTATTCCTCAACTTTTGATGTTATTTTATTATTATATCACAATACAAACGCTCCAAGAATTAGGAAAAAATGATTAAAAAATTTTGAATAACAACAAATTGAACTTCGTGCAAGCGTCCATGCTTACGCCAAGATAACCTAAATAGTTACCTTTTTATTAAGATTAAAAAAAATAAAGTATTGACTATCAATACTTTATTTTTTTATCTTTACAAATCTATTATATATTATCTCTACAAAAATAAATACGTATTTGTATCAACAATATTTTATTTATTTATTGTTTAAATACTTTTATTTTTTGATTTCAAAAAAAAATCTATTCAAATAATTACTTTTATTCAAAACTTAGATTAACTTTACACATAATTTACATATTCGTCTGATTATGAAAAAAATACTTTATATTTTATTATATATTATTTTGTGTTTTCCTTCGTTGGTTTTGGCACAAAATATAAGTTTAAGTTCTCCATTTCCTGCCCAAAAATCTTTGGGAAATTTATGTTTTGTTGAAAATAAAAGTCAATGGGACAAAGAAATTTTGTTTAGGGCTGATGTACCTAATGGATTTTTGTTTTTTAAAAGACAAAGTTTGATGTATGCTTTTTATGATGGTGGTGCATTACACGCACATCACCCATTTGAAGACAAAAAAAATGTTCCCAATGATAAAATAAATGCTCATTCGGTAGAAGTAGTTTTTTTGAATAGCAATAAAAATTTGGCTTGGAAAAATACACTACCAACGCATCAAAATTATAATTATTTTTTAGGAAATAATCCAAAAAGATGGGCAAGTGATGTCAAAGGTTTTTATCAATTAGAAGCCGAAAATATGTATTTTGGTATCTCTGCGAAGTTTTTTAGCAAAGAAAAATCGTTTAAGTACGAATTTTATGTCCAGCCTAACGCCAATACAAGCGATATAAAAATGGAGTATAAAGGAACAGATAGTTTAAAAATTGATGAAAAAGGCAATTTAATTATCAAAACTTCTTTGAATACTTTTCAAGAAAACAAACCTTATGCTTATCAAATTATCAAAGGAAAAGAAGTCAAGGTAAAATGTGATTTTATACTTAAAAACAATGTCGTTTCTTTTGTTTTCCCTGATAGTTATGATAAAAATGAAACGCTTGTCATCGACCCAGAACTCGTCTTTTCTACTTATTCGGGGGCTACTGCGGATAATTGGGGAAGCACCGCTACTTATGACAATGATGGTTTTTTGTATTCGGGAGGAATTGTGAGAGATTTAGGAACAGGCTTTCCAACAACTATTGGGGCTTTTCAGGTTACTTTTGGAGGAATTAATGACGTAGGGATTTTAAAATTTTCACCCACAGGAAACACCGTCGAATATGTTACTTATTTAGGTGGAAATAGCAGTGAATTTCCGCATAGTTTGGTGGTCAATAGTCAAAAAGAATTAGTTATTTTTGGAACAACAGGCTCCTCAAACTTTCCTACCACTGCTAACACTTTTGACGCGACTTTTAATGGTGGAGTGAATATTGACCCAACAGGTGGCGTAAATTATGCCAACGGAACAGATATTTTTATCGCTAAACTAAGTTTTGGAGGCAATCAACTCAAAAGTTCCACTTATTTAGGTGGAAATCAAAATGATGGCATCAAAAATCAAACCTTTACTTCTATTAATAATTATGGTGATGAATTTAGAGGAGAAGTCATTGTTGATGTCGATGACAACATAATCATCGCCAGCACCACTCGCTCTCCTAACTTTCCAACTCAAAATGCCTATCAAACGGCTTTAAGAGGTGGACAAGATGGCGTAATTGTAAAATTTAATCCAAATTTAACACAACTAATATGGTCAACTTATTTTGGTGGAAGTAGTTTTGATGCAGTGTATGGTTTAAAAATAAATACATTAGGAAATATTTACGTTACAGGCGTAACTCAAAGCATAAATCTAAGAAGTGGATTAGATATAACTACTCCTGCCGCTTTTAAAAATACTATTGGCGGTGCTGAAGATGGTTTTTTAGCAGAAATAACCTCAGCAGGAGTTGTAAAACAAATCACTTACATTGGCACAGACTTATCAGACCAAGCATTTTTTGTTGATTTTGATGTAGATGATAGTCCAATTGTTTTAGGACAAACGAATGGTGCTTATCCGATTAGTTCGGCTACTATTTATAGAAATGCAAATAGTGGGCAATTTATCCACAAATTCAGTGCAAATTTAGAAACTTCTATTTTTTCAACTGTGATAGGAGCAGGGAGAAATCAGCCTGATATTTCCCCAACGGCTTTTATGGTTAATAATTGTGGTAATATTTACATTGCGGGTTGGGGCGCTCCTTTGAGTGCAGGACGAACTACGGCAGGTTTGCCAACTACTCCAGATGGATTTAGAACTATCACAGATGGAGGTGATTTTTATATTATGATTTTGAGAAAAAATGTAGAATTTTTATTATATGCTACTTTTTTTGGCTCACCTGTCAGCACAGGCGACCACGTGGACGGAGGAACGTGTAGGTTTGATAAAAGAGGTATCATTTATCACGCGGCGTGTGCTTCTTGTGGAGGTTTACAAACTGGTTTTACTACTACGCCTAATGCTTTTTCTTCTACTAACAATAGTCAAAATTGTAATAATGCCGCTTTTAAATTTGACATAGGACGTTTGATTGTAGATTTTAATATTTTTGATGCATCTACCAATGTAATTGTTATAAAATCTTGTAAATTCCCTTATTTAACCAATATCAAATATGAAGGAATTGGAGCAACTTCTTTTCAATGGAAAGTAAATGGCGTGAGTGTTAGTACAAACGCAAGTTTTAATTTTAATTTTCCTGCGGCGGGTGATTATGTGGTAGAACTAACGGCTTCCAATCCGATTAGTTGCTTGGGTTCACAAGTAGTTACAAAAATTTTCAGAGTTTCACAAATAAAATCAGACCAAAACGAATCCGTTACCATTTGTAATAGTCAATCTACTCCACTCAACGCAACGCTTACATCTTCTAATCCGTTTACGTTTCAATGGACTCCTGCAACGGGTTTGAGCAACGCCAACATTGTAAATCCGATTGCAACGCCAAGCGTTACAACGAATTATCAGCTATTAGCCGTTGATAATAACGGCTGTGAAGTGCGTAAAAATTTTTTAGTAACGGTTATTCCGCCTTTGCGTGATGATTTTGATATTTTAAATACTGCCAATTTACCAAGTGGAACTTTTTGCACGCCTGCGAACATACGTTTGCGTTATGACACGACAGGTTTGCGTGTAACTTCGTGGAGTTTTGTGATAAATAATGGTGGTGGAACGTTTAATAATAGAACCTCAGTCGATTTAACCTTAGTACCTTTGGGAACTTATACCGTTACTTTTACGGCAACACGTTCGGGAGGAATTTGTAGTGAATCTGTAAGCAAAACAAAAACATTTATCATCAAAGATTTAGCGTTAGTCATCAGTCCAAATGTGCAGTTATGCGTGGGACAAACTACACAATTAAACGTTACAGGAAATTCTAATTTGGCTGGTTTGGTTTGGACTCCTTCGGTTGGTTTGAGCAATAACTCAATTCCAAATCCGATTGCAAGCCCAACTCGAACCACTACTTATACCGTAAACGCAACAGATGGCGATGGTTGTCAGGCTCAAAAAACGGTTTTAGTAGAAATTTTAGGAGATGTTAAAGCAGATTTTGAGGTTGATTTTTCTACTGATTGTGCCAAACCTATGTTGATGGTCATCAATAATAAATCACGTGGCGGAGTAAGTTTTACGTGGACTTTAAGCAATAATGTTACTTTTAATCAACAAAATCCACCGCCTTATGAGTTTACGCAAGCAGGCACTTATACTTTGACTTTGTTAGCAAAAAATGGCGCTTGTCAAGATACGAAAACGATTACTTTTGACGTAGAAAATAATTCTATTCCGCCACCAAACGTAATTACTCCCAATAAAGACGGAAAAAATGACGTTTTCTTTTTGCCTGATAGAATTGGTTATCAATTAGAAATTTATAATCGTTGGGGTGGATTGATGTATAAAACGGATAATTATAAAAACGATTGGGGCGAAGATGCTGATAATGGCGTTTATTATTATTTATTGACTTCTCCAAAAGGTGTAAAATGTAAAGGTTGGATAAATGTTTTGAAATAATTTTTCTTTTTTTTTTGATAAGATTTTCAGGAGAAATACACAAAAAAATTCTGAAAATCTTGTCCAAAAAAATACTACCCATATCGGAAAGTGTTTTTGGAATATTTGAAAAGTATTTTATTTATTATAAATCATTGATTATCAATATATTCAATTTATAATATTGTAAAAAATCGCATAGATTTGAAATCCTACAGCCAATTTTCGAGATATATATCAAAAAAATCCTATCTAAAAAAAACGAAAATTCTGAAATCTTGTCGAAAAACAATAAAAGCAAATGTTTATCGTTTAAGATGAAACAATAAATCAAAAAATAAAAAAAAATGTCAAAACAAAAAGCATTAAAACAATTAGTAGAAAAAATAAAAGCAGATAAAATTTCTGATGCTTTGCCTTTTTCTTCTTTTTTAGATGATTTGATTAAAAATCCAGACTTATTTTTTAAAGATATTTTTAAGGTTTTTGCTGATATGGTTGAGTTTTATTTATACGAAGACAAAACTAAAAAAAGAAATTTATTGACCTTAGAGAATGCAGACTTTGACAAAATTTTTTATGATGATTGTGAAGAACCCTTTTTTATTGATAGATTATTAGCCAATCGTTTGCTAAAACTAACCAATGTTTTTAAAAAAGGAGGACAATATGGACAAATTTATTTGTTTGAAGGACCTCCAGGAAGTGGAAAAAGTACATTTTTAAATAATATATTAGCAAAATTACAAGCATATACACACAAAAAAGAAGGTGTTTTGTATCAAACTAATTGGAAAATAGATAGTTTAGATTTTACTTGCCCCGAACACGATAATCCAATTATACAAATTCCAAAACAATATAGGCGTGATTTTTTAAATCAAGTTTTGCCTGAAAGCGAGTTTAAAACCAAACTATTCAACGAAAAAATATATGAATGGGTTTGGAAAACTGAGCCTTGTGCGTTATGTAAATCAATCCAAAAAAATATCACTGAAAAAGAAAATGAAGAACTTGCATTTTTGAATTATTTGTATGCAAAACCTTGGACATTTGATAGGCAATATGGTGATGGAATCAGCGTTTTTAATCCAAATGATATGTTAATTGACAAGCCTTTGCAAAATGAAATACTCAAAAAAGACTTAGAAACGTATTTTAAAAAGCAATTTCAGGTCATTTATTCTGTTTGGGCAAATACTAACAACGGAATTGTGGCTTTGATGGATATAAAAGGAACGAATGTAGAGCGTTTGATGAGTATTCACGGATTAGTAAGCGATTCGGTGCATAAAGTAGGATTGATAGAAGAAAATATTAAATCTTTTTTTATGGGTTCGGTTAATCCTGCGGATAAGGTTCATTATCAATATACGCCTTCTTTTCAAGACAGAATCGTAACAATTCCTGTGCCTTATATTTTAGATTATAACACAGAAGTTGATGTTTATAAACATAAATTTGGTAAAAATATCACACAATTTTTTCAACCACGTGTGATACAAAACATTGCTCGAATCATTATTTCTACACGTTTGCAATCTACGGATATATTGGAGCAATGGTTGGAAGATTCAAATCAATATTTGCCTTGGTTGGATAGAGATTTGTTTATTTTGAAAATGGAAATTTATGCTGATAAACTTCCTAATTGGCTTTCAGAAGAAGATAGAAAAAATTTTGATGAAAAATTTAAAAAAGAATTGGGTAGAGAAGCAGAAAATGAAGGACAATTTGGTTTTTCGGGCAGGCAATCTTTACAAATTTTTAATGCCATTTATACCAAATATAGCAAAAACGAAAAACTTATCACTATGGAAATGATTGAACATTTTTTTGAAGAAAGAGAGAAAGACTATCAAGAAATACCTTCAGAGTTTGTGAGCAATTTGATTGATTATTATGATTTTGAAACTTTACAAGAATTAAAAGAATCTGTGTATTCTTATAACGAAACTCATATCCAAAAAGATATTCTTAATTATTTATTTGCCTTGAATTATGAAAGCGACAATTTGGTTTTTAATCCTTATACCAATGAAAAAATTGAAATTTCTACTATCAATTTTTGGAATTTTGAGCATATTATTTTAGGAACTGAATTTACAACTCGATACGCTGAAAAATTTAGAAATATGATGAGAAAAGATTATGTTGCACAAACTTTAGTCCAAGAAGTACAAATTCAAGGAAAAACAATACAAGAAAGTTTACAATATCAATTTTTATACGAAAAATACACACAAAATCTAAAAGAAAATTCATTAAATCCTTATTTGGAAGACGAAAATTTTAAACGTGCTATACAAGATTATGACACACACGCATTCCAAGCGTATAACGAAAGAATGAAAAATGATATAATTTTGTTATTAAATAATTTGGAAGTAAAGTTTAATTATTCAAAAGAAGGAGCAAAACAAATCGTTTTGTATGCCTTAGAAAAAGATTTGATGACCAAATTTGTAGATAATGAATAAACAAAGTAAAAAGTAAAAAAAGTAAAAAAATAAAAGTAGAAAAAATTGGAATAATTTTTTCTACTAAAAATAATTAAAAAAAAATTTCATAAAAATAGACTTTTATTGTACCTTTGTACGTTTTTAAAGAAGCAAATAAAAAACTTGCACAAAACTATGAAAAAAAACACTTTGATGGGCGCTTTCTTAATCGCCTTCACTATGGGAATAACGCCCTTAAAAGCACAAGAGGATATTTTGAAAACAGTTCTTGATATAGTTTCGCCTGTTGATATATCAGATTTAATTAAAAAACAAGGTATCAAGTATGATAAAACTATGTTAAGCAATCACGTTAATTTTGCTGCCTACAAATCAGATTTTAAACGTGCCTTAAATTTAGGTATTTATAGTACAGATATGGGCTACTCAACTATCAACGAACAAAGCAAAGACGCATTAAGTTTTTTGGGTAGTGTCAAAAAAACGGCTGAAGCGTTGAAAGTTGGACAATTTATTGATTCAGGAAAAATGATGATGTTAGCGGCTAATAAAAAAGACATTAACAAATTATTAGAAGAAACTACAACCACTTTTGAAAACATAAGTGATTATTTGGATAAACAAAAAAAACCAAGTTTGGCGGCTTTGATGATAACAGGCGGTTGGTTAGAAACTTTCCATATTACTTGTCAAGTGGCACAAAAACAATCGGACAAAAAGGTAAAAGAGGAATTAAATACTAAAATTGTTACACAAAAAATTGTGTTAGAAAAAATATTAGAAGCGCTAAAACCATACAGCGACAAAGATATTGTAAAATTACGCAGTGATTTGAGTGGCTTGTCTAAGTTATTAGAAAAATATAAAATTGAACAAGAAAGTGGAACTGCAGGTGAAGTAAAAGAAGAAAATGGTTTAATTACCACCACAGGCAATAATTCATCAAAAGATGTAGAAATCACACAAGAAGAACTAAAAAAAATCGCTGAATCAGTAACATCTATCCGTAGTTCTATTATGAGCATAAAGTAAAAATAAAAAATTTATGATTTATTTTTTGAATAAATCATAAATTTTTATACACAAAAAACAATCAAAATATTAATTATATCATTCATACTTTATCAAAAAATGAAAATTTTTGCATTAAATTGCTTAATAATAGTATTTATTTTATTTAACTATTCATTATCAGCACAATGTGATACAGATAAATACACAGATAAATGCATCAAGCGTATCCAACCAGAAGGATATACTTTTTTAAAAACTTATCCTGTTAGTGGTGAAAAAGGCAAAGAATATTCTTATATTTTTAGTCATGGAACCAAATATATGGTGGCTTTGAGCAATCATGATGCACAAAATAAAGGTTTTTATTTGACAATTTATGATTCAAATAAAAAACAAGTGGTGTCAAGTCATTTAGATGGAAAATATTTTCCTGCCATACAATTTACTTGTAAAAGCACAGGAATTTATTATATGCGTTTTAGCTTTGATGCTTCGCCGCATTGTGGCGTAGGAGTATTGGGTATGAAAAGATAAAATTTGTGTGTAAAGAAACGAACTTTATCAAACGAACTTTATAATAATTAAGATGGAACTAACTAAAAATGAGAAATATTTTGTAATTATTTTGTTCAAAAGTTTTGTGATAAGAAAACAAAAATATGTATTTAATTCACAAATTATACTTGAAAAAAGAAATTGTATTGATGTATTAGATATAAAATTTATCAAAATACACGAAAAAAAGAACTATTTTAAAACATTAGTTAAAAAAAATATTCTCAAAAAAAATAAACCTTTTGGATATAGATTATTTATCAAAAAAGAATTTATAGACCAAATATATACATTAGCCGAAGCAGAACAATGGGACTTAATAGAACAATTGGCATCTGTTTGGGCTGATAATGAGTAAAAAATACAATACACGCAACAACAAAATTAAATTAAAAAATAATAAAGTAAAATAAAATTAAAATTAAGTTTATAAAAACTTCTGAGTCGTATGAAAAAAATATTTTTTATAATTGTAGCACTTTTTCTGGTAAATATTGCTACAGCCCAAAAAAAACCAGACCCAAAAAAAGTAACACCTAAAGTTGATCCAAAAAAAGTTACGCCCAAAGTTGATCCAAAAAAAGTAGTTACGCCCAAAGTCGACCCTAAAAAAGTTGATCCAAAAGCAGTAAAAAAAGAAGAACCGCCTGTGATTGATTTTCCAAAAATTGTTCCTGACCCAATTCCTACTCGAAAAGGTGATAAATGGTCTTTTACAGGAATTACAGCAACTTTTGATAATATAAAACCATTTAAACCTTTGCTTAGACCTAAAAAAATCAAAGTCAATATTTTAGATGCCACAGGAAAACCTGTACAAGACCCCAAGACCAAAAAATTTAATCAAAAAGATAGTACAATTATCGAAGAATATGCACTTTTTGCCGCTGTAAAAACGGGTGAAAAATGGGGATATATTGACAGAACGGGCAAATCATTAGTTGCGCCTAAGTATTATGAAGCAAGGTCTTTTACCAATAATTATGCAGTAGTTTCATCTGAACAAAAAGTAAAAGTAAAAGTGGGTGATACTGAAGAGGAAGAGTTAAAAATTTTATATGGTGTGATTGATGACAAAGGAGTTGAAGTTGTGCCTCTCAAATATGACAATATTACCGAAGTAAGTGAAGATATTATTGATATTTTTGATGCTGAAAAAGGTAAAATGGGATATTTTAACTTAAAAACCAATAAATTTATTACTGATTTAAAATACGAAAACGCAAATCCGTTTAGAGATGGCAGAGCGGCAGTGAGGCGCGGTGGAAAATGGGGATTTATTGATGCCACAGGAAAAGAAGTTATTTCACCAACTTTTGATGATGTAAAAGATTTTGGAGAAGGATTAGCCAGAGCATATAAAAATTTAAAATGGGGTTTTATTGATAAAAATGGTAACGAATCTATTGCTTATAAATATCAAAACCCAGATGAAACAACTGCATTGCCGTTTTTGAATGGTATGGCAATCGTTAGAAGCGGTTCGGGTGAGGGCTGGATTGATAGAAAAGGACAATTTCGTATCAATCCTGATTATTCGGACACAAGACCTTTTTCAAATAAATTAGCGGCGGTTCAAAAAGCAGATAAATGGGGCTTTATTGATGTAACAGGAAAAGTAATTATTCCGCCCAAATTTGCCGCAGTTGGAGATTTTGGTGATGTTGGTTTGGCACCTTTTAGAGAAGGACAAAATTGGGGATTTGTTGATTCTAAAGGAATTATTGCTATAAAACCTGCATACAGCGAAATAGAAGGCACTTTTGCAAGAGGAATGGTCAAAGTCAAAAAAGGAAATGCTTATCTTTATATTGATAAAGCAGGAAAAGAATATTAGAATAAATAAAATAAAAAACGCTCAAATATTTGGGCGTTTTTTTGTATTTGAAATGCAATGAAATCAATTTTTCTTTTTATTTTTTTGTGGATAAATCCACTCAATTTTATAGTAGAAATCAATGAATTAAGTCGTTTGATAGAATTTGACTATCAAAAAGGTGATTTTGTCGCTGTCGAAAAAAACTTAAAAATTTTATTAGAAGAATATGAAATCAATACACCTGAAATTTATTTGAATTTGGCACATAGTTATTTTAATAGAAGAATAGCAGAAAAAGCAAAATTTTATTACGAAAAAAGTTTGTTGGCTTCTAATCCAGAAATACAAAGTATTGCTTATAATCAATTAGGTTTTTTAGCCTATTCTCAACAAAATAGTGAAGAAGCTATTAATTATTTTAGAGAATCTTTGAGAAAAAACTCACAAAATTTTGAAGCAAGATATAATTTTGAACTTGTGCAAAAACAACTTATCAAACAAGGAATTAACCCAAATCAAGAAAAACAAAAGAAAAATCAAAAGTCAGACAGCCAAAGCCAAACCAATCAAACTCAACTGAATCAAGAAAAAGCAGAGGCTTTATTAAACACAATTAAAAAACAAGAATCTCAATATCTACAACAAAGACCAAAAGGAATTACTTTACCACCACCGCCACCCGGAAAACCTGATTGGTAAGGCTAAAATATTATATTTTTGGATTTCAAAAATATTTCTTATTCAAAAAAAAGATTGTTTTTAGATTGATGTATCAAATATTAATAAAATAATAATAACCAAAGCATTTTTCTCAAAGATTTTAAAAATTTGGAACTTATCAAATAATGTAATAACTTTGCAACACTTAGTTTTATGATAGAAAACTTTTGAGATTTTTCTATTATTTTTTGATAAAAAAAATTCTCGTGCAAGCGTCCACGCTTACACGAGATACTAATGGGTGCAAGCTTCCACACTTGCACCAAAAAAACTAAATAGTTACAAAAGATTTTATCAATAGAACAAAAAAAACAATAAAAAAATGAGTAAAAAAGTAATACTTTTGATATTAGATGGCTGGGGTTTGGGTACAAATCCAGAAGTTTCTGCTATCGCAAAAGCAAAAACGCCTTTTATGGACAAGGCTTTCGAGCAATATACACATAGTAAGTTAGAAGCATCAGGTTTAGCAGTTGGTTTGCCTGAAGGACAAATGGGCAATTCTGAGGTGGGACATACCAATATTGGTGCGGGACGAGTTGTTTATCAAGATTTAGTCAGAATCAATAAAGCCTGCGAAAAAGGTGGTGAATTATACGATAATCAAAATTTATCAAATGCGTTTGATTATGCCAAAAATAACAATAAAAAAGTTCATTTTATAGGATTACTTTCTGATGGTGGCGTACATTCTCATATCGACCACTTAAAATCGCTTTGCAGTTATGCAGACGAAAAAGGTCTAAAAAATGTATTCATTCACGCATTTACAGATGGGCGAGATACTTCTCCGAATGGTGGCGTAAATTATTTGCAAGAGGTCGAAAATCATATTCAACATCTATCTGCAAAAATTGCTTCTGTTGTTGGGCGATATTATGCGATGGATAGAGATAAACGTTGGGAAAGAGTTAAATTAGCATACAATTTGTTGGTAAAAGGAGAGGGAACGAAAACCAAAAACTTGCTCGAAAGCCTAAAAAAATCATATCAAGAAGAAATTACAGACGAATTTATCAAACCGATTGTGATGGTTGATGAGGCTGAAAAACCATTGGCAACCATCGAAGAAGATGATGTAGTTTTGTTTTTTAATTTTAGAAATGACAGAGGAAGGCAACTTACACAAGCCTTGACGCAGACAGATTTTGAAGATTTTGGTATGAAAAAATTGAATTTGTATTATTTAACAATGACAATTTATGACGAAAAATATAAAAATGTCCAAGTTTTGTTCGAAAAAGATAACCTTCATAATACATTAGGAGAAATCATTGCCAAAGCAGGAAAAAAACAAATTCGTATCGCTGAAACAGAAAAATATCCACACGTTACTTTTTTCTTTTCGGGTGGTAGAGAAACTGAATTTGAAGGCGAAAAACGTATTTTATGTAATTCTCCCAAAGTAGCCACTTATGATTTACAACCTGAAATGAGTGCTAATGACATCAAAAACGCCATTATCAAAGAATTAAACACGAAAGAAAGTGATTTTATTTGTTTAAATTTTGCTAACGCGGATATGGTCGGGCATACAGGCGTGTTTGATGCGGCTGTGCAGGCGTGTGAAGCCGTTGATATGTGTGCGGGCGAGGTGGTTGCGAGTGCTTTGGAAAATGGATATACTTCTATTGTTATTGCTGACCATGGTAATTCTGATATTATGATAAATCCTGATGGAACTGCCCATACGGCACATACGACCAATTTAGTGCCTTGTATTTTGGTGGATAATGATTTTCAACCTATTTTAAAAGATGGTAAATTAGGTGATTTAGCCCCTACCATTTTAAAGTTGATGGGCATCGAAAAGCCAAAAGAAATGACAGGTTTTGATTTATTTTAATTTGAAAAAAAAATTATAACAATCAATTTTTAATTTTTCATTAATATTATTATTTTGTATTTATTGTTCAAAATAAATTTATTTTTTTCGTTATGAAATATGACCAAAGAGGCGTTTCTGCCCAAAAAACTGATGTGCATCAAGCCATACAAAATTTGGATAAAGGTATTTTTCCACAAGCATTTTGTAAAATCATTCCTGATTTTTTAGGAAATGACGAACAATATTGTAATATTATGCACGCAGATGGAGCAGGTACAAAGTCATCTTTGGCTTATTTGTATTGGAAAGAAACAGGTGATTTATCAGTTTGGAAAGGTATTGCTCAAGATAGTATTGTGATGAATATTGATGATTTGATGTGTGCGGGAATTACTAATCATTTTCTTTTGTCTTCCACTATCGGAAGAAATAAAAATCTTATTTCTGGAGAAATCATCAAAACAATTATTGAAGGAACACAAGAATTTTTAGCAACCTTAGAAAAATATCATATCAAAATTCATAATACAGGCGGAGAAACGGCAGATATTGGGGACTTAGTAAGGACTATTGTGGTCGATAGTTCCATAACCGCAAGAGCAAAAAGAAGCGAGATTATTAGTAATCATACTATCAAAGGCGGGCAGGTAATTGTCGGCTTGGCTTCTTTTGGACAAACTACTTATGAAAACGAATATAATGGTGGAATGGGTAGCAATGGATTAACATCGGCAAGGCACGATGTTTTTACTAATTTATATGCTCAAAAATATCCTGAAAGTTTTGATAATCAAATTCCCAAAGAATTAGTTTATACAGGAAAATATCAACTTACGGAAAATATTGACTTGGAAAATGGACAAAAAATTACCGCAGGAAAATTAGTACTTTCACCTACACGCACTTATTTACCTTTGATGAACGAAATTTTGACCGAAAATAGAGATAAAATAAAAGGTATGATTCATTGCACAGGTGGCGGACAAACAAAAGTATTGCATTTTGTAAACGAAGTAAAGATTATAAAGGATAATCTGTTTGATACACCTATTTTGTTTCAAATGATACAAGCGGCAAGCCAAACTTCGTGGAAAGAAATGTATCAAGTTTTTAATATGGGACACAGATTAGAAATTTATACTGATGAAAAAACGGCTGAAATTATTATAAAAGAAGCTAAAAAATACAAAATAGAAGCAAAAATTATTGGACATACAGAAAATTATGCCCAAAAACAAGTCCAAATAAAACACAAACAAGATTGGATTGTTTATTGATTTTTGAAAAAAAATATCTATTTAGGTTATATTTAAAATATTAGTTGTGCTAACTTTCCAAAAGTTTTAAACTTTTTGAAACTTCTAATATCTTTAAAAAAAAACATCAATAGACACAAAATAAATAAGATAAAAAATTTATCAAAAAAATAAAAATAATGAACCCCGAAACAACCACATATCAGTTACCAAAAAATTTGAAACGAGAGCAATCTATTGATTATCAAATAAAAGCAACTTGGCACGCCATTGCCCGTATGTATAATGCGGAAGCAAATCAATATAATTTAACGGTTTCTGTGGGATATATTTTATTGAACATTGATATAGAAGAAGGAACTCCCGCTACAAAAATTGCTCCTCTTTTAGGTTTAGAGGCAAGAAGTATTACCAGAACACTCAAAAATATGGAAGAGGAGGGTTTTGTAAAGAAAATACAAGACGAAAATGATAGACGTTTTTTTAGAATTTTTTTAACCGATTATGGTAAAAAAGCAAGAGAAGTTGCCCGAAAATCTGTTAAAAAGTTTAATCAAATTATATATGAGGCTATCGAACCTGAAAAAATGAAAACTTTTTTTGAAGTGATGCAAAAAATAAATCAAGCCATTGAAGAAAATAATAATTCTCAAAATACTCAAAAGTAAGGTATATATTTATTTCAAAATACTTTTAATACAAAAAAAGACAACTCCTAAAAGTTGTCTTTTTTGTCTGAGGTTATTTTTGTCTATTGCTCAATTTCATTTCTACACGTCTATTCAATGCTTTTCCTGCGGGAGTTGTGTTGCTTGCAATAGGTTTTGATTCGCCAAAGCCTGTCGCACTCGTAATGCGTGAAGATTCGATGCCTTTTCCTATCAAAT
The DNA here is from genome assembly GCA_004293265.1 of Bacteroidota bacterium. Classification (GTDB taxonomy): domain Bacteria; phylum Bacteroidota; class Bacteroidia; order Cytophagales; family Microscillaceae; genus RDXZ01. The sequence continues at coordinate 15,921 of RDXZ01000048.1, forward strand.
AATCTTTCACAGCATTTGCCCTGTCTTTCGAAAGTTGTAAATTAGAAGCGTCATCACCTTCGTCGTCTGTATGTCCTGCCAACGAAATTGTCGCATCAGGATATTCGTTCAATAATTTTGCTAATTCATCTAACAAAGGATAAGAACCTTTCAAAATCACTGCTTTTGAACTTTCAAACTGCACTTTGCTTGCTTTTTCTAAGATTTTTGGACAACCTTTATTTTCTTTCGGACCGGGTACATAAGGACAATCATCTAATTTATCTTGCACGCCGTCTTTATCAGTATCAGGGCAACCATCAAATTCTTTGATACCTTTCACATCAGGGCATTTGTCGTCTTTGTCTGTGATGCCGTCTCCATCTCTATCGGGGCAACCTTTTAATTCGATTGTTCCTTTTACATCAGGGCAATCGTCTTTTATATCAGGAATACCATCGCCATCTCTATCAGGGCAACCATTGAGTTCGAGCAAACCTTTTGTATCTGGACAAGCATCATCAAAATCGGGTACGCCATCGCCATCTCTATCAGGGCAACCAAAAGATTCTTTGGGTCCTTTCACATCAGGGCATTTGTCTAATTTATCAGGAATTTTATCGCCATCTCTATCAGGACAACCACTTGTTTCGACTGTTCCTACAAATTCAGGACATTCATCGACCATATTAGGAGAGCCGTCTTTGTCGTCATCAGGCAAACAACCAAATATATCTACATTTAATCTGATACGAATTGTAACAGTTTTTTGGACTATTTTTTGGTCTTTGTCTTCGATATTGCCAGTGAACTCTATGTATGAATTAGCATTTACATTTTTAAGTCTTGTGTTTGCTTCGTCGATTTTTGTTTGTTGTTGAGCGACCAAAGAATCATATTTTGCCATTTCTGCTTTTCTTTCTTTTGATTTCATATTGGCATATTTTCCATATTTTTCGTCTGCTCTTTTTACTTCGCGTCTAAATTCTGCTTGTTTGTTGCGTAATAATTTTATTTCGTCATCTATTACGACTCTTTCTTGGTATAAATAATTAGCAAGATTATCAGGAAGTCTGACAATGATATTTTTTCCGTCAATTTCATTGATAGTAGTAGCACGCCTACCTTGAATTTGAGAAAGTGTTGAAGGACATTTATCTTGCCCGTTTAAGTCTTGTACGCCATCTCCGTCTGCATCTGCAGTGGTTAATATTAATGTTTTTCTTGGTGGTTGTGCTTGAATAATTTGGGAAAAACACATCAAAATAAGAAAAAATAAGGTAAATAATTTCATATTGTAAATAAATAAAAGTAAAACAAATAGATAACAATAATTATAAGACGCAAAATTAATAATAAAATTGTAAAATACTATTAAAAAATATTTATTTATACAATTATAAGTAAAAAAAAACTTCATTCTAAAAAAATGAAGTTTTTTGATTTTTTAGACAAAATATTATTATTTTGTTATTTTCATAATTATGTTAGTAATCAGTATTTTGAGGGTCAAAATTTGTCCAACCTGTTGTCCAATCCATAGTACCAAATGCACCTCTATATGTAACAGTGGTAAAAAATGGGTCAGCTGGTAAAGTGGCTGCACCAGTTAATAATGGAGAACCCATTTGTGGCAAGAAATTAGGAGTAGTCAAATTAAAATTGTTTGCATTCAACATCAATGTAGATAAATTTGCACCTGAAACAATTTGATTCATACGATTAGGGTTAGTAGAATTAAAGTAAGCCGCTACTTCTGCATCTGTTCCTTGACCTACTGTGGTAGTTGTTCCCGCTAAGTCTTTAGTCATATTGGCTAATACAACACCACGTAGTTCTAACGCAGATGTTGTTGCATTGGTATAAGTCGAACTTCCATCTAAACGTAAACCTTCAGGATAACCTACCATCACACTATTATAAATATCACAAGCTGTATTACGGCGCAAGTGCATACCACGTCCATAACCACCCGAACCACCGATAATTGCACCTGAAGGAGTACCCGCAGTTACAAAACAACTCATATTAGCAAAAATAGGTTGAGTCAAAGGTAAGCCAGCATTAGGACCTGTAGCAGGTGTTCCCAGGTTAAAATTATCAGATTCAAAACCATTAGAAGTTGAGGCATCAGCAATAGACGGGTCACGTAATGAAACACCAAATTGCACTTTTCCTGTGTAACCATGGTCTGTGTCAAAATCATCATCAAAACCTCTGTGTGCGATTAAGTATTTACAATTGACAGTACCACCAAACCACTCAAAAGAATCATCACCAGAATAAGAAACTTGCACATATTCGATAGTAGTTGCTGAGCCAACGCCATATAAAGTCAAACCATTGATTTCACTGTTGGCTGCTGAACCCAAAGCAACACCTGCAAACTCAATTCTTACGTATCTCAATATACCAGAATCGTCATTTGGTACGTTCAATGCACCATAACTTCCACGAATACCGCCTTCAAAAATAGTTGAAGAAACTTGGTTGTGTGGTGCTTTTCCTATTAAAACTACTCCACCCCAATCTCCATAACTACGTTGTCCTCTTGGACGATTTGAAGTAAAAATAATTGGTCTTGCGGCTGTTCCGTTGGCAATTAGTTTTCCACCTTGTTCTACTACCAAAGTTCCTTTTGTATCTTTATCTCCAAAAATAACTGTTCCTGCAGGGATAGTCAAGGTAGCACCGTCTTTCACATACACAAAATTTTTCAAAAGATATTTTTGATTTGCATCAAGAGTGCGGTTTGAGGTAATTTCACCTTCTAACACAGTCAAAGTTGTGGGAGTCGGAGTAGAATCCGTTGTTCCCGTTGGATTGCAACTAAACATAAAAGTTGTTGCAAAAATAATCGCGATACAATAAAATAAATGTTTCATAAAAAAGATAAATATAAAAAAGATAAATATAAAAAGTAAATTTATTAAATTAAAAATGAATGTTCAAATTTCAAGTTCTCCAATCTCTTTATTTAAGAGTTAAGAAGATTTTTTAAAAAGTATAATTAAAGCCAAAAGTAAAATATTGTCCACGTCTGAAATTTCTGATATTGTTGTCATTTGCGTCAATTTTTCCATCTTGGTTTGAATCTTGTTTGAGTAAAAATGGTTGGTTTAATAAATCTTGAGCGGCAAACCTAAATTCTAATTTTTTATTGATTTGTTTACTCACAGAAAAATCAATGATATTTCTTGCTACTTCATAAACCGTTGGGTTATCTCTATTACCGACAGCAAAAATTCTTTGCCCAAAAATATTATACATCAAACTTGCTTGCCAGCCCGAATTTTCATCACTATAATACAAACCAACATTAATAAGATATGGTGATTGTAAAGCCATAGCACGTTCAGTATCTTGTGCATCACCTACAAATTGTGAAACGACTGTTCCGTCAGTTTGTCCAACTCTTACGTTCTGCCCCAAATCTACTCTACTTTTAATAAATGACGCATTAGCAACCAAGTTAATATTATCAAAAAACTTTCTGTTTGTCAGTCCATTCAAAGATTTTCTAACCTCTAATTCTACGCCATAATTGGTTGCATTTTTAGCATTGACATAAGTATAGCTGATGTTTCCACTACTTGGTTGTAAAAAACTTTCAATTGGATTCATGAAATTTTTATAAAAAACACCCACAGATACCAATTCGGCAGGAGAGGGGTAGTATTCCCAACGCATATCTACGTTTTGAATGGTGGCAGTTTTGAGTTCGCTATTTCCCACAATAGACGAATTAGTATTAAAATCAAAGAAATCAAAAGGGGCTAATTCTCTAAATTCTGGTCTGTTTACAGTTTGAGAATAAGCCAATCTTAATAAGGCTTTGTTTGTCAAATCATAAGTTAGGTTGAGAGAAGGCAACAAAAATACCAAAGGATTATTAACAGTTACTGCCTCACCACTTAATTTTCTTGAGTTTAATTGTTGTATATTATTTTCTACACGAAGCCCTGTACTGATTGTAAATTTTTCTGTAATTGGAATAGTTGCCCCTACATATCCTGCCAATAATGTGTTATTCGCTTTATATTTATCTTGTGTTCTTGTGCCTTCGGTCATTGTTAGTCCACCAGACAAGCCTGTTACGTGTGCGGGTGAGAAAGCTACATCAGGAGTAAGCCCCAAAACAGCACTGATATCATCTCCTGCATTGATTCGAGAATATCCAAAAAATCTTGCTTCAAAACTTCTGTCTTTTCTTTCAAAATAAAAACCTGTTCTTAATTTGATGGCTTTTTCTTTTGGTTTTGTACCTAATGCCCATTCTATATTGCTTGCCGCTGAGATTACGCCTTCATTTAGATTAGAAAAAAATCTTCCTGCTTCTGTGGCGTTGGTAGAAGGTGGAATAGATAAACGATAAGAGTCCCCATTTTTAATGGTTCTCACTCTACGCCAATCGGGTTCTTGACGATTGGTGTAGGCATATCCTAATTGCCAATTTAGATTTAATCTTTCATTCAAAAAATCGTGTTTTCCAACGAGTTGTCCACTATAAATGCTTCTTGTTTCAAATCTCAAAGAATAGTTACGAAAAGTTGTACCATCGCCTGTTCCTGTTGAAAAATCTTGCAAATCTCTGACGTTAGTTTCTACAAAACTTAGTTGATTGAATAAATTTTTAAATTCGATAGAATTATTTTTGTTGATTCTAAACAACCAATTATGTAAAACTCCCAAACGAACATTGTTTGTAATTTGTTGGTCATTGCTTTTTCTTTGTAAATCATTAAAAGTGATACTTGAATTATCTCTCAAATAAAAATTCATATCTACACTCGCAAATTGTTGTGTATTACTAAAATTAACACTTGTGAGCGTTCCAAAAGTCATTCCTTTGACTTTAAATCTTCTTCCTAACCCAAAATTAAAACGTAAATCAGGTAAAATATTTGAGTTTTGCAAAGCCCAACCTCCTTTAAATTGATTCATCATTTGAGCTGCCACTCGTGTATCTGTATTAGAACTAACAAAAGAAGGCAAAGCAGGTAGTTTACGAATGCCATCATCAAAGCCTAAAAAGTCTAAACTTCCACCTTTATAAGTTTGTGCATTTTGAAAGGTCGTTCCCATTCTATAACCTACATTCATTCCAAAGGTTGTAAAATTTTGTTCAGGTGCATTTTTTGTGTATATTTTTACTAATCCACCTGCAAAATCGCCCGCAATCTCAGCCGCACCTGCTTTATACACCATCATTCTATCAATAATATTACTTGGCACAATATCAAATGAAAAAGAACGAGTATCAACTTCGGAACTTGGTGTGATAATATCGTTTAATAAGACTGTGTTATATCTTTGGCTCAAACCACGCACCATCACAAAACGATTATCTACCAAAGAAACTCCCGGCACTCTACGAATGGCTTGTGAGGCATCTCTATCTTGGCTTTTGGTAATTTGTTCGCCAGAAATACCTACGGCAACATTTTGTACTGATTTTATTTCTGAAATGACAGATAATTCTGTAAAAGTTTCTCTTTGTCCGACTACTGTAGCCTCTCCTAAGACGTTTGCATCTTCTTCGATTTCAGTTTTTAATTCAGTAACTTTTCCTGAGTAAATTTCTACATTCTCAATAATTTTTGTTTTATAGCTAATATAATTAATAACTATATTACATTTTCCTGTTTTGATATTGGCAAGCGTGAAATTTCCATCAATATCAGTAGAAGTGGCGATGGCAGTATTTTCAACCATAACAGTTGCACCAACTAATGCTTCTTTGTTGGCAATATCTGTAATTTGCCCTTTCAAAGAGCCTGTCTGAGCAAAAGAATACGTACTAAAAAAAATAATATTTAATAAAAAGCCTAAAAATAGTAATGAATTTTTCATAATAAAACTAACAAACGTGTTTAAATTTTGATGGTGCAAAGGTACACTTGGTTTGTTACTTCTATCTTACCTAAAAATTAAGGTTTTGTTATAAAAGTGAAAAATACATTAACAATTTATTAATATACATATATGAAATTTTTATAGCAACGATTTTTTTTTATATTTTAAACAAAAAAAAAGAAAGAAAATTATCAAAATGATAATTTTCTTTCTTTTAATTTATATCAGTAATTGATAAATAAAAGACTATCTTCCTTGTCTGCGTCTGTTTTCACCGCTTCTTTCTCCCGCTAAAATCATTGCACAACGGAATCCTAAGAATGAAGTTTTAGCTTCTTTATCCAAAAATCTTCTTGTACCCGGTGAACACCAGTAAGCCAAATCTTTCCAAGAACCACCTTTATATACTCTTGAATTATCATCAATCAAAGAGTTAGGTTTATTTGCTTCAGGGTTATAAGGGTTTTTACCATTCGTAGCTGCAGTTGGGCGAGCTGGATCTTGATAAACTGTTTTAGATGTATCACTTCTTAATTTTGTGCTATCTAAACGTTGGCGACGATAAGGATTTAAGTCATCAACATCTCTAAAAGCCAAAGGACGATATACGTCATCAACCCATTCACTTACATTTCCGCCCATATTATACAAACCATTGTCGTTTGGTGGATAAGAGAAAATATATTCAGTAATCAAAGCACCATCATTTAATTTACCTGCGATACCTGCGTAATCACCACGTCCACGTTTGAAGTTAGCTAACATGTGTCCCATTTCATACTTTTTAGTATCATAAGGGTTACGTACTGCGTGTCCGTCCCAAGGATAAATACGTCCGTTGGTTTGATTTTCATCATTATATTGTGTTCCGATGAGTGCTTTTGCGGCATATTCCCATTCTGCTTCGGTAGGGAGGCGGTAGTCAGGCACAACAAAACCAGATTCTAAAGGTACTTTTTCACCTGCCGCAAAGTTAGGTAAAGATTCAATTTTACCTTCTTTTTGTGCTGCAATGGCTAAATTTTCGTTCACAATCATTGTACGCCATTTGCAAAATTCTTTTGCTTGCGTCCAAGAAATGCCTACTACAGGGAAGAAACGGAAGCCTGGATAACGTAAATAATTCGCAACATAAGAGTCATTGAACGCTAATTCAGATGCCCAAACGGTTGTATCAGGCAATAAAACTTGTTTACGATAATCTTCTAAATTTACGCCACTTGGTAATCGGTCTGCATTTTCTTGTTTTTCGTAATAGTTCATGTACTCCAACCAGTGAATATTAGCGACCTCAGTTTGGTCCATAAAAAACGATTGGATACTGGCAGTGCGTTCTACGTTATCTCTTGTGAAAAGGATATCTTCCTCACTCGAACCCATTACAAAGCGTCCTCCTTCGATAAACACTAAATTAGGTGCATCAGGTTGTCCTTCATATTCTTTGACGGTGAAGCTATTTTTAGTATCAGATTCATCGTTATAAAGCACACCCGTAACCATGCTACGTTGTCCTTTTTTGTGAACATTTGTACTATTTTGAAATTCGCCTTTTCTCTTGAATAAAAAACAAGAGGTTAAAAGGGTAGAACACAAAATAAATACACCAGCTTGTTTTAAAACATACAAAATTGGCTTATTCATACTTGTTAAACAATTTTTGTTTATTATTTTATTTATTATTTTATTTATTACTTAGTCTAAACTTAAAAACACTAATTATGCCAAATAATCACTTATTAGGATAAGTTTTAGGATAATTTTGAATTTGATTTGCAAAAATACTGACTTTTTTTGAATAATCAAAATTTTGAATTGATTATTTCGTTCTTTTCTTTTTTACGCAAAAAAAATTAAAAAGTTTCAATTACTACATTTTTTATGCAAAGAATGAAAAAAATGAAAAAAAAATTAGTCTTTTGAGGCTTGTTTTGTATCTTCTTTTTCGTAAGCTTCTAATATTTTTCTTACTAATTTATGTCTTACTACGTCTTTTCCGTCTAAATATACAAAACTAATACCCGAAATTCCCGTTAAAATTTTCATCGTTTCGACCAAACCTGATTTTTGTTTGTGTGGTAAATCAATTTGTGTTTGATCACCCGTAATTATCATTTTTGAATTAGGTCCGAGTCGAGTCAAAAACATTTTCATTTGCATTGGGGTTGTATTTTGTGCCTCATCAAGCAAAACGAAAGCATTGTTCAAAGTTCGCCCACGCATATATGCTAAAGGTGCAATTTCAATAATTCGTGTGTCAATATAATTTTTCAATTTTTCCGCAGGAATCATATCATCTAAGGCATCATAAATAGGTCTTAAATAAGGGTCAATTTTTTCTTTCAAATCACCGGGTAAAAAACCTAAATTTTCGCCTGCTTCTACGGCTGGTCTTGTGATAACAATTTTTTTTACAATTTTATCTTTCAAGGCACGCACCGCCAAAGCCACCGCTACAAATGTTTTTCCTGTGCCTGCGGGTCCGATAGCAAACACTAAATCATCTTTTTGAGAAGCTTTTACCATCTCAATTTGGTTAGCAGTTTTTGGTTTTACAATCAGTCCACCAGGTCCGTGTACCAAAACATCACTATCATTAATTTTTTCTTCTTCTTTTAATGCTTTTTCTGTGCCGTCATTGAGATAAGCATCAACATTATCAGCCGTAATTTTTCCAAATTTGCTATAATGTAAAAGTAATGAATTAATAATTTCATTGATACGTAAAATTTCAGTGGTTGAACCCTGAATACGTACATCTTCCCCGCGTACAATGATTTTACTTTTAGGGAATGCGTCAATAACTTTTTTAAGATTGATATTATCAACTCCCAAAAAATCTACCAATGGAACGCCATTAAGTTGAATAATTTTTTCTACCAAGTAAGTTTTAGATTAAAATGAATATTAAAATTTTTATAATAATACGTTATTTTATGAAAAAAAGTTTAATTTAATCTTATTTTTTTATATTTATTCCAAAACAAATGCCAAATCTTTCCACATTTCTGTAAATCTTTTTTCAATTTGTTGGATAAATATTGGGTTAATGGCTAATTCTTCTACGGCTTGTTGCCCTGCAATATCAAATTCAGGAATTTTATAAGTTTGTTCTAATAAACCACTTTCATATTTTAAAATATATTTTTGATTCCAATTATACAACTGAATCGATAAGTTTTCGTGCAGAATGGTTTTGATAAAACGCATATTTTTTAGTTTTTTTGATTTTGATGCTTACGTATTTTATAACTTAAAAAATTATTTTAAATTATAAAAAAATGCAGTTTAATTTTTATATACACATCGGAAAATGGTTTTGGGAGATTTGTCATTTTGAGCAAAGCGAAAAATCTTACTTTTAAATGACTATCTGTAAACGAAAAATAAGATTCCTCCTTTCAGTCGGAATG